>NZ_JADPEX010000001.1:263635-367715 GCF_015668065.1 Ruminococcus sp. 1001713B170207_170306_F1
ACATTCGCCGTATCCAGTTCCTTCAAATTCTTAGGGTCAATGACCTTTTCTCCTTTGTAAATCATATGGTTGAACACATCCGCAAATACTTCAGTGTCCTCCATGTACTCTTTTGTGATGACATCCTTTCTTCCCATGGACTTCACCACCTTCTATGATTTGTTTTTCAGAAGAGCTTATGTAGGTTTGAAACTCTAATGATGTATATAGGATAGCATACCGTTTCCTTTTCTGGAAGGAAAATATATTGGAAAAGTATGAATTTTATTTAATAAGTTTTTTAGAGAACTTTAAGGAATTTCACTCAGCATTTATGGGGACAGACCCCTTTTATCTCATACATTCCGCTAACCCAACGATTCTTCCCCTTTCCTCGATACCCTAAAGTGTTTCACGAATCTTCACCTTTTCTTCCTCGGCTTCCTTTTCTATCTTCATTCCAATCATCTCCTCTATCAACTCTTTTATGATGACATCCTTTCTTCCCATGGATTTTATCACCTTCTACGATTTGTTTTTCAGAAAAGTTTATGTAGGTTTAAAACTCTTACGATATATATGATAGCATACTGTGTCCTTTTTGGGAAAAATATAAAAATTATTTAATACACTGAAAAGCTTTTAGAAAATTCACATTGCCTGTATAGGGACGACTATCAATTACGTCTAATAATTGTTATTCACATTCTTTTAATATTTTTATTGTATGTTCAACACCTTCATTCGCATTAAACATCGGAACCCATCCAAGATTTTCTAATTTTTTACTACTTAAAACTTGTTTGGCAATAGGCGTCCTATTTGCGATATCTAATACTGACGGATCAGCAAAAATCACTTTTTTATTTACTGTCTTGGCTATAATTTCTGCTAATTTAGCAATAGTAATACGCACATTTGGATTTGCAATATTGTACGGTGTTCCTGATTTTCCATTAATAAGAACCGTTATAAGTCCAGATGCACAATCTGCAATATAATTATAACTTCTTAATTGATTACCAGCACTTTTCATTATTATATCTTCATTATTTAATGCATTCCTTATAAATTGAGCATTTGCCCGACTATCGGTTTCCGTAATCCCAGGACCATAAGTATGACACGGTCTTACAACAACGGTTTCAAGTTCATACTGACTACTGTACGATGCACACAAATTTTCAACAGCTCGTTTACTTTGCGGATAACACGATCTTGGCGAAGTAATATCTATGGCTCCTAAATACTCCTCTTTAAATTCATCAAGAGATAAATCTCCATTTCCATACACTTCCCCAGATGAAACAAATAAAAATCTCTTTCCACCATGCGCCTTAGTATACTCAAGTAAATTATAGGTTCCTTCAATGTTACCTATAATTGTTCCAACAGGATCACTATTAAATGCAAGTGGATGCGCATTTCCAGCAGCATGTATTACATAATCCACTTCATAATCAAATATAATAGCTTTTAGCACATCATATTTAAAAATTTTAAGATTATTATCTTTCCAGCTTTCATATCGTTTGTGCATTTTTTCAAGATTTCTCCCTGCTACACACACAGTAATGCAAGCATTATTTGTTTGATTATATCTTAACAACATATCTGCAACAAATGAGCCTATTGTCCCAGTTGCCCCTGTAACCAAAATTGTAGTCCCTTTAAGTTGTTCAATTCCAACCGTATGCTGTATTGCGAGATCTAAGTCATTTAAATATGTAATACTATCTTGTAATGCCATTCCTTCACCTCTATTTTAACCAGTCGGATCTTTTTGCTATAAGAAGGGCCTTAAAAATATCTATATCTTCAACTGTAGTCAATTTAATATTTTTTTCAGATCCAACAGAAAAATACACCTTTTCTCCTAGCTCAATCATTAAAGTGCAAGAAGCAACAGAATTTGTTATTCCAGCGGCGAGAGCCCTTCTATGCAAGTCACAAATATCCCCTACATGGAACCCCTGCGGTGTTTGCGTTCTTTTCAAAAAATCTCTAGGGTAACTGCCTGTTGAGTTCTCTCCATTTTCAGTTTTTAACATAGCCTCAGCGCAAGGAATAACTGTAGTTGCATTTCCTTTTTCTTTTGTAATCCTTATGCAGTCTGAAATAATATCCGCAGAAATCATTGGACGAATAGCATCATGAATTAATACTATATCATCGGATTTAAAATGCCGCTCCAATTCATACACCCCATTACGAATAGAATCCTGCCCATTTTTCCCACCAGAAACTATATATTGTAATTTTGTAATATTAAACTGGTTTGCATATGCCTGCAATACCGACTGCCATCCATCAATGCAAACCACTGCTATTGAATCAATTTCTGGGTGTCGCTGAAATGCTTCTAGAGTATATACAATAACCGGTCGCTCATTCACCGTAAGAAATTGTTTAGGTATACTTTGTCCCATTCGATTGCCAGATCCTCCAGCAATTAGTAATGCAATATTTGCCATTTGCTTATCCTCCGTATATCAAAAAGTTATTTTATAAGCTACATGTAATTCTCTCTTTTCTAAAGGTGGAATCTCCATGTAATCTCCATATAAATTTTTTAAATAATGATCATAATTTGCTGGTGCTTTAAAACGGTAACCGCAAAAATCAACTTTAATAATATCTTCAAACATTTCTTTTTCAAATACTTCTCTTTCATAGCTAATTGCAGACGGAACACCATAGAAACCAGTTTCTTTACTTTTATTAGCTATTTTATCCACTAATTTAAGATAAAATTTCAAACCACCTAAATGACAAAAAAGAAAACCAATTCTTCTTCTCAATTTATAATACTTTCTCAATTCTATGTTCTCTTTTGACTTTTGTAAAATTGGTGGTGATGGATACAAATAATCCACACAAACACTTGCACCTTTATAGGAAAAGTCATAAATTTTTCCTAGGATCTTCCTCTTAAGTCTTGATACAGGCATATTTTCAATAATAAAAACATCAATAAACAGCATAGAAAAGCTCTCCACTCCTGCATTTGATATTTCAATATATTGAGTATTAACTTTAAATATCTTAGGATTTTTACAAAAATATTTGTCCGTCAAAGGTTGTACTAAAATATATTTTTTATCCAATTCAGCAACATGCTCAAGAAACTTTTCATACTGTTTTCGAGTCATCATTATATCAACATCATCATCCCATGGAATAAATCCTTTATGCCTAATGGCACCTAATAGAGTTCCTCCAGATAACATATAATCTATATTATATTTATCAAATACTTTACAAACATCGACTAACATTGTTAAAAGAGAATTCTGTAATTTTTTCAAATCACAATCACTTAAAGCATATTCTGGAAAACACGATGAATATAAACCTTTACTTGATTTCATACCATATACCACTCACTTCTTGTATTTTATTATTTTTACTCTAACGACTTTATTTCAATTATAATATTTTCACATAAAAACTTTGGAATAGCACATATTATAAAAATCAATTTAATAAAATTCTACGCTTCTTATTATTGCATTTTACAAACGTTCTCTATTATTTCAGCAACCTTTTCTGAAGCCTTACCATTCTCAAAACTTCCAATTTTAGCATAAAATGCATTAACATTTTCTATATATTCTTCATATTTAAACTCGGCAATTTTATGAAATAACTCATCTTCATTTATTGCAAATTCAAAAGGTAATTCTTCCATATTAAAAAACAATTCTCTTTCTTGCGTTATAAATTCATAATAATCATTACACAAAAGAAAAACCGGTTTGTATCCTAATGCAGCTTCAAATGCCGAACTTGAATAATCAGTAATCAAAGCATCTGTTATTAACAATAGTTCCTGCATATCTGGATAATCTGAAACATTTATAATATTTTCTCCAATTTGAATATTTTTATATAAAGATGCAATATTAGGATGAAGTCTAAAAAGCAGTTTACACTTCCTACCAGTCTTTTTCTCAAATGCTGAAATCCATTTTTCATAATTATTATTAAAAACATCAAATGAAATAGTTTGTCTAAACGTAGGTGCATACATAATAATAAATTCGTTTGACAAATTAATTTTTTTCCTTATACAGAGTTTTAATTCATCATTATCAAGAAAAAAAATATCGTTACGCGGTGATCCAACTTCTAATACTTTTCCACAGTACCAAAATGATCTTTGAAGCATTTCTGTACACCATTGAGATCCGGATAATAGTATGTCTATCATTTTAGAATCATTTAAACTTGCAAGTCTATACTCTTCAGTCAAACCAGGGGCTTCTTTTTCTATTTTCTTAAAACCAATAGCTCCATGCCATGTCTGTATATAATATTGTTTTTTTCTTTTTGTTATATAGGGAGATTTTCTGCAATTATCAATCCAAATTTTTGCTGTACTTAAATGATATAAAGATGCAATAGAATTAATTTTTACTACATGAATTCCTTCAGGCATTTTTTCATTTTTATCTTCAACCAGCCAATATATCTTATATATTTCTTTTCTTTTTCTTAAATTTTCAATAATATACTTAGGGTTATCTCCATATCCCTTTCCTCTAAAATTAGATACAACTATTTTTTTTCTATCAATAGGAAATATTCTAAAACATTTCATAAAAGAATAATATAACAGCTGTTTTTTTCCTAGTTTTACTTTATTCATTTGACCTTCCTTTAAATACAATTTTTTTAATATACTGAAATGCACTTATCTTAAAGATTATAGATTCCATAGCATATATGAATCCACCACAAATAACCTGTATAAACAATAAAATTACATCATTTTTTATAACAGCCCTAAACGGTGCTATTACTATACACATAATTACAGTCGCAACTAAAGACGGTAGAATATCACTAATTTGCTGCTTGTAGGTATAATTTAATTCCTTTTTTAAGGGCATAGCATTTGCTATCGAACTATAAAAAGAATATATTACCATCGTAGCGGCTATGGCTATTGGGCTAATTTTTATTCCTATAATTAACAAAATTAAATATATTGGCTTTTTTATTAATTCGAGTTTCAAAACAATATCGCTTCTTCCTATTGCTTTAATTGACTGTAAGCTAATATTCCCAATTAAGCCAATACCAGATGAAACAGCCAATAATTGTAAAAAAGGAATAGCTTGTTTCCACTTTTCCGTCAATAAGACATTTACCAGTGGTTTTGCAATAACCACTAATCCTCCAATCAACGGAAATATTATATATAGCATAACACTTAAGGATTTTCTTAAAGTTAATTTTACCTTTTCTAAATCATCACTCTTATTTGCCAAATCCGGAAATAGGACTGACATCATAGCAGTACTTATATTATCCATCACTAAAGACGAAAAACTTTTTCCCCTATTGTAATAAGCCAAATCACTAGTTGTATAAACTTTTCCAATAATCAAAGACCTCAATTGTTCAAAAAATGTACCAGATAAATCAGCTAAAAGAATCTTCCAACCATACTGCATTAATTTTTTTGCCGATGTAATTGAAAAAACAAGTTTAGGACGCCATTTGATAGTAAACGACAACACAATTGTATCAACAATTGTATTAGACATATACTGAATAATCAGCGCCCATGCCCCCATGCCCAAATAAGCAGCTACAATTCCTAATACACCTGAAAGTAAAGTCCCCCATAACGTTGAAAAAAAGAACTTTCTAAACAACATATTTCTTGACACATACGCATGCTGTACAGAATTAAATGCACTTATAGGAATGCGCAATGAAAAAGCTCTTAAAATACTAGATAGCGCAGGCATTCCAAAAAAAGTAGCTATATATGGTGCTGAAAAAAATAAAATAACATAAATAATAATAGAAACAAATAAACTACAATAAAATATGGTCGAAAAATCAACATCTGTGGCATCCCTCTTTTGAATTAAGGATGTTGAAAATCCGGATGTAACAAAAACGTCTGCAAAAGCAATAAATACCAAAATTAATGATACCACACCATAATCCTCTGGTACCAATATACGCGCTAATACAATTGAAACAATAAAAGAAACAATTTGAGCTAAAAATCTTTCTCCAAATTTCCATATAAAACTAGTTGTTAATATATTTCTTTCTTTTTTCATATATACAATCCTTGCTATTTATTTATCCATTTACTTTTTTGTTTAATAAGCATTTCCTTTTTTTCTACTTGACTTAACCCTGTTATATCAAAAACATTATCTCTAATATTGCTTTTATATTCTTCAATTTTTTTCACAACACGAGCTGGATTTCCAGCAATTATAGATCCATTAGGAACACTTTTTGTTACTACACTCCCCGCACCAACAATACAATTATCTCCAATATTCACTCCTGGCAGTATTAATGCTCTAGCACCTACAAATGTATTATTACCAATTCTAACCATTCCAAATATATCCGTACAATCTGGAATAACTTTTATAACAGAGTTATCATGGGTTAAAATTTGTACATCATTTGATATTGTTACATTATTACCAATATATATTAGATACGATTCAGATGTAGTAATATCTGAATATATTCTACAATTCTTTCCTACAATCGCTCCACATTTTCTAAAATAACTGTTTATGTATTCACAACTTTTTTCTCCTGATAGATGCAATATTTTACACGCTATTTTTTTTCTCAAATAACCTATTTTCACTTGAGGATCTCCTTCTTTTACTTAAAACTTTTAATAATCTACAATATATCAGACTTAATATCCAGCATTTCTTTTTACACAGTTCCCATAAAATTCTATTTTGAATTATAATTGTTGTAGAATTTATCATACCATTATTAATATTAACTATTTTAGATGAAGTGTTCTTTTTATATTTCATGTCTAAATTACTGTCCCACAAATCTCTTAACAAGCTAGACATTTTAATCGTATATTCTAAATTAGCAATTTCGAGACAATTTTCCGTATCCCATTCAACATTTTGAAGATACTGCTTTAATATCATATAAACCTTAGTAATATCTTCGACTTGTTTTTCATTAAACCCATGTGACATACTTTGCTCTAATACTCTATAATTATAAATAACCTTATCAGAAACAATTATTTTTTTTGCTAAAGCATAAATTTGAATAGATTGTAATAAATCTTCCCCCAGTCGTATATCTTTTAGCTTCTCGTAATCAAAATTATCTTTTATCAATAATTCTCTTTTTATAACTTTCGACCATAAATGATTATACTCATAATTCCCAATAAATTTTTCAAAAAAAAGCTGTTTATCTTTAAGTGAAGTATAAATTTCGGTTTCTAATATTTTCGATGGCTTATAGTCTTCTTCCCCATGCCAAAAATTGAATCGAAAAACCACAACATCTGGATTGTCTTCCAGAAGCATATTAATATTATTAAATGCATCTTTTTCATAACAATCATCAGCATCAAGAAATAAAATATATTCTCCACGTGATAACTCAATTCCCTTTCTTCTCGCTAAAATCAAGCCTTTATTTTCCCAACTAAAAACTCGTACATGTGAGTTTGTCTCCTCATAATTTTTACAAATATCCAATGTACCATCTGTTGAACCATCATTAACAATTATCAATTCGTAACTATCATAATTTTGATTCAAAACAGATTGAATACATTCAGCTAAATATTTTTCAGCATTATATGCTGATATTAAAATACTAATTTTGGGTTTATCCATACTATCACCTTATCCAAATATATTATCCAATATATATTTTTTATTTCCACCTTCACGTATAGAAACATTTATAATCATGTAAATCATCGCAAGAGGAACAAATAATACATACGAATAATTTGCCTCTATCATCATACATGCAAATAGAACCCCACAATATGATAATACCAAATAAATTTCTCTACATTTTCTCACTAACATAACTAACGGATAAATTAAAATACCAAAAAACGGAAGCGCCCCTAAAATTCCTAATTGGGCTAAATATACGATATAAGTGTTGTGTATTGTATAATTCATTACGCCACCACCAATTTCATTTACCAAGCTTTTCGGTGCTCTCATTCCATTTCCCCAGATAGGTGAATTTCCAAATACTCTCAAGCCATACGCCCAGTCTATGTATCTTTTATGTTCACTTCCCATATAATCCGTTTTAAGCAATCTAGTAAAAGTATCTTCAGGTAATAAATACACTATTGCAAAAACAGCTATCATTATAATAAGAATTTTAGTAAAAGATATTTTCTTGTCTTTAAGAATAAGAAAAAGCATTATTGCAGCTACCGGTAAAAACGTTCCTCTAGAGCCAAGCAGCAATATACCAATAATATTAATACCCGTAGCTCCCATATACCAAATTTTGTTTTTCTTTTTTCCCTTTATTGCTCCATAAAAAGCTAAAAGTGTTGGTAAAAGTAAATAAAGCGAGGTAAAATTTACATCGTAATATTCTTTTGAATTAAAAAATAATGCTAATCTAAATATTCCATATTGTGCATACGGTGTACGATGTTGCACTATAATTAATAAACTCATGAGAACAGCAGATACAATATAAGAATCAATTAAGAATTTTATATTTCTTTGCCTAAATTGCATTTCCGACATACATAATAAAAATAATAACAAGAAGCTAACAAAAAGAATATAGTAAGGTTCCGCTTGCTTATCTAAAACATACTTAGAAATCATTAAACTTATCCATGAAAAAAGAATCAGTATTTGAGATATTGTTAACTTATAACCTTTAATTACCCATGTATATAGTAAAATAAATATTCCAAAGCAAATAATAACTATTAAGCCCATCTTATAGTTATTAATGTTAAAATAACTATCATTGTTTCTAAACATAAAAACTAATAACAACGCAACCATATATGAAAATAACGAATATAAGTCAGTACTAATTTTAATTTTTTTTCTCATTGATCTATCCTTTTACTCATCAAAAAACTTGCGCAATTCCCACATCTTTTAGCATTTTTATCATTGTACTTATCCCCATTCTATCAACATATTCTACTGAATATCTTTCCTTAATCATTTTATTGATTTTTTTTGAATAACCATTAAAGTAATATTCGTGCTTCAACATTCTCAAAAATAGCATTAATTTTAAAATAGGTATGCAAAAAATAGGATAACACATTTTTCTTATAACGTAATTATTTGCAATAATATTTACATCACGCTCGTCGCCATACACTCGTGCTACATTACTAGGTAAATGATGAATTTCAACATTTTCTAAATATATCATTTTCTTTTTATACTTTCTTATTCTATATGCGACATAATATTCTTCAGAACCAAATCGTAACGTACCAGGATATAATTTACTGCTTTCAAAAAAATCACGTCTCAAAACATGTCCCGCTCCAATGTATGATAGAGCTAATAATTCATTATTTTCTTCGTATACAAACCCTTTTAAAAACCTATCATTTTGAGGTTCATATATCTTTAATGCTGCAGCCACTGCATCATGTTTTTTCATTTCAGAATATATTTTCGCAAAAAAATCTTTTGTTATTACCACAGCATCATCATCTAAACAAACAATATATTCTCCTGTACACATTTCAAATGCTTTATTTCTTCCATTTGAAATACCTAAATTTTCACTAGAATAATAATATTTATATTTTATATTATTTTCACAAAAAAATTTTTCTACTGCTTCTTGTGTACCATCACTTGAATTATTATCTACAATAACAAATTCCATTTCTTCAATCTTATTACACACACAAGATTCTAAAGCTCTGAGTATTTCCCGTTTTCGATTATATGTAATTATCATTACGGATATTTTCATTTAATTATCACTCCTTATTACTCCTAAGCAATTTTTCATATACAAATTCCCGAACAGAATTTGGTAAAATTGAAAAAATTAGCTGAACCAACAATGTATAATAATAATCCCATTTTGAAATATACCCTGTCTGTAATATTATTTTTCTACCATTTTTATATTTTTTAAAATACTTTAATCCTCCTCTTCTTTTAAACATATCAGCACCTGTTCTTACATACACTAAATAATCAGCAATATTTTTAAACGTTGCACCATGTAATATCATATTCGTCCATAGTAGACTATCTTCCATAAGCAAGGCATGTTGATAATTCCCAGCCTCCAAAACTTTAGACTTTTTAAACATTACCGTAACGTGATTTACAGCATCTCTTCTTTTTTGGTATTCTTTTATTTCACTATCCACCAATGGGACCTTTCTAATAGACACAACCCCCTCTTTTGAATCACAAAACTCTTTAATATATCCCCCACAAACATCCAATAATGGATCTTGGGCAAACTCTCTCAATTGTAACTCACATCTATTGGGTATAGAAATATCATCCGAATCCATTCTAGCAATTAACTCATAACTGCAATTTTTAATTCCTTCTGCAAGTGCTAAGCCTAATCCAACATTTTTCTCCAAACATACAAATTTAAAAAGTCTCTGATACTTTGTTTTATATTCTGTCAAAACATCTTCCAATTCTACAGTCAACTTTCCATCTTTAACAATTACTATCTCACTCGGCTCAACCGTCTGATGTACCATGCTTTCTAAACATTCTATCAAATACTCTGCTTTTTCCTTATAATATACAGATATCAAAACACTATATTCCATATAATTTCCCACCTATTTCATTAATAATGAATGTAAAAATACATAAGCTTTTGTCAAGACAAGACATCTATATTTTATAGTTTTCAAAAAAAAGCGATGTCTAAAATCCAAAGTTTTAATATAAGAATTCAAATACCACTTATTATGTTCTCTTTCAAATTTACGAATCGTATCTTTTATCACTTTCGTATTTACTTTTGCCTTTATACCAATCAACACAGCAGAATACAATACATTTTTTATGCCTATAAATTGTAAAGCCTCCTGATATTCTTTATTCCAAGATTTCTCTATTATCTGCTGACATTTAAGCAAATCCCAAAAACTATTCGCAGAAACACTAACAGATGCAGATTCCTTTCGAACGCAATATACATATAATGCATTATCTATATGTGTAATAATTTTTGCCTTTGCCAATAGCAATGGGATAATAGCCATATCCTCTCCATTTCTTAATGATGGAATTGGCAAATCTTCAAACAAATTTCTTCTTAATAGTAAATAACATAGCGAAGTTCTGGATAACGCTATATAGTCAGATTTAGTATTATATAATTTAAAAATATTAGTGTAGCTATTATTTCTAAATGACCCATTTTGCAATTTCAGCTTGCTATTACACATTACTACATCAGCGCTTTGTTCTACAGCTTTATTATATAAGCAATATAAAAAATTCTCCTCATAATAATCATCACTATCACAAAAAGCAAGATACTCTGAATCAGATGCTTTAATTCCCACATTTCTTGCTTCTCCAGGACCAACATTCTGCTTCATTTCAATAACTTTTATTTTCAGCTTCGATTTTTGCTTTATCTTGTATAAAATATTAAGAGAATTATCTGTTGAAAAATCATCTATAACAATTACATCAAATTCTTTAAAAATTTGCTTTTCTAAGCCATCAAAACATTTCTTTATATATTTTTCCGCATTATAGCATGGAATTATAACACTTATTTTACTCATCAATTTTTCTCTTTTCCCAGTACTGCACATAATGTTTTTATCATGACATAAACATCAATAACAAAACAGAAATTTTTGATACTTTGCAAATTATATTTCATCTTCTCCGGTAGCACTTTCTCAATATATACCCGATCCACATCATCTGCTGAATCCAAAAGTTCTGCCTCATCTTTGTATCGAATACTAGCCTCACTAGTTATTCCTGCCGGCAATAAAAGTGTGGCCAACATTTCATTACTATATTTTTCTACATACTTAGTTGCCTCAGGTCTCGTTCCCACAAAGCTCATATCTCCACTTAGTACATCAAAAACCTGGGGCAACTCATCTAACCGATAATCCCGAATTTTTGCTCCCACTTTGGTGATTCTTGAATCACCACCTACTGTTACAGCAGATCCAATCTTATCGGCATTATTGACCATAGTACGAAATTTATGTATTCTAAACCTTTTACCATATCTGGTTACACGCTCCTGACGATAAAAAGCAGGTCCTTTAGAGTCCATTTTTATCATCACAGCAATAATCAGCATAGGTATAGCCAGGAGAATCAACAGGATAACCCCCACTACAATATCAAAAATCCGTTTCAGAACCAGACTTCCTTTCTTTCGTGATAAAATATCATAGTATACCTTTACCTCATCACATTTCATAAATTCAGGAAGGTCATCCCATTTTTTCAAAATCATTAATTACTTCTCCTAATTATTTTCCAATATAGTTCTTTACAATTTCACAATAATTTTCAATTACATATTCCACTTCTTCGTCAGTCAATTTAGTGTGAAGTGGCAGTGTAATTTCATTTTCAAATCTCTTATAAGCATTTGGATAATCTTTAATATCAAACCCAAGATTCTTGTATGCAGTCATCATTGGCAATGGCTTATAATGTACATTACATGCAATTCCTTTTTCCGCCATTTTTACAATAATCTCATGTCTCTGTTCCAGAGTAATCCCTGGAATTCTTGTAATATAAAGATGACCTGATGACTGATGTTCATCTGCATAGTGATTCAGGACTTCAATTCCTAATGGCTTAAATGCATCATCATATCTTCCAATTATTTCTTTTCTTCTGGCAAGTAAGCCTTTATAACGTTTCATCTGTGCAAGACCAATTCCTGCAACAACATCTGTCATATTGCATTTATACCATGGACCAACAATATCATATTCCCATGCACCAAGCTGAGTTTTAGCAAGAGCGTCTTTTGACTGTCCGTGAAGGGAAAGCAATTGATATTTATGATATAATTCTTCATTATCAATTCCCTCAATATCTTTCCATGTAGCAGCTCCACCTTCTGCAGTTGTAAAATTTTTCACTGCATGAAAACTAAAGTTACTAAAATCAGCAATACTTCCAACCTTTTTGCCATGCCACTCTGCTCCAAACGCATGAGCTGCATCAGTCATTACAATAATTCTTCCTATTGCTTTTTGAATATCGTTTGACGGATGGAACAGATGTTTCTTACTTTCAACTATAGAAAAGATTCTGTCATAATCGCATGGTACACCACCAAGATCAATAGGAATAATTACCTTAGTTTTTTCTGTAATTGCATCTGCAAGTTTCTCATAGTCCATTTCAAGAGAATCTTTTTGTGTATCGATTAATACAAGTTTTGCACCTACATGGCATACTACAGATGCACTTGCTGTATAGGTATAAGCGCAGGTAATTACTTCATCACCTTCTCCTACTCCTAAAACTCTCAGTGTCATTTCCGCACAAGCTGTCTGTGAATTCAAACATACTGCTCTGTTAACGCCACAAAAATCCGCAACTTCACGCTCTAATTCTTTTGTTTTCGGTCCGGTAGTAATCCAACCGGAACGAAGTGCTTCTGCAACCTGTTCAACCTCTGCATCTGTAATATCTGGTGGTGAAAATGGTATTTTCATTGTTCTCTGCCTCTCTTAAAATTTAATAATATATGTTCAAATGAATTAATGATTATTTTCAGTTGCTTTATTGAATAATTTCTTATATGTCTCCCCATGCAGATTCAAATCATCCTTCGCCGCATGATAAGTCGGCACAATTTCTTCCACATAGCTTCTAATATCTGGATCATTTCCATATGCCACAACAGCCAGATTCTCAAGCTGATGTAAGAACTCATCCGTATCAAACGGAATCGGCTTTCCAATATGAATCAGATCATTATCTGTCTTCGTCAGCCCTTCCTCTGCCATCAGCTTTTCTTCATAAAGCTTCTCCCCAGGTCTCAGCCCGGTGTATTCCACTTTAATATCCACATCCGGTGTCAGTCCTGACATCTTGATCAGGTTTCTTGCCAGCGTATCAATCTTCACCGGAGCTCCCATATCAAGTACAAAGATTTCTCCGCCCTTGGCATAGGTTCCAGCCTGAAGCACCAGACTTACTGCCTCCGGAATGGTCATAAAGTAACGGATAATGTCCGGATGGGTAACCGTTACCGGACCACCTTTGGCAATCTGTTTCTTAAACAGCGGAATAACAGATCCATTACTTCCCAGCACATTGCCGAAACGCACTGCCACAAACTCAGTCCTGTATTTTCTCTCACCATTTGCCCCTGGATTTTCACAAGTTGCTGCCACCTGAGCAAGTGCTTCCTCGCTGTCTTCATAGTGGCTTCCCAGTAATGGAAGCAGATCTTCTCTTCCGGTTCTGCTGATCTTATCCATAGTCTGGATAACCATCTCACAGAGACGTTTGCTGGCTCCCATAATGTTGGTTGGATTCACAGCTTTGTCTGTACTGATCAGTACGAAACGCTGGCAGCCATTTTTCAAAGCTGCGTGAGCTGTTTTATAGGTTCCCATCACATTGTTCTTGATTGCCTCACAGGGGCTTGTCTCCATAAGAGGTACATGCTTATGGGCAGCTGCATGGTAAACAATATCTGGTTTGTATGTTTCAAATACGTTGTTGATCTTTCTGGTATCGCGCACGGAACCGATCAGTACCACCAGATCCAGATGGGGATATTTGGAGCGAAGCTCCTGTTCAATGTCGTAGGCATTGTTCTCATAGACATCGAAGATCACCAATCGTTTCGGAGCGTGGGCTGCAATCTGACGGCAAAGCTCACTCCCGATGGAACCGCCGCCACCAGTTACCAGAATGGTTTTTCCACTGATGTAGCGGAAAATTTCATCCATATTTACTTTGATAGGATCTCTTCCAAGAAGGTCTTCCACTGCCACGTCTTTCATTTTGCTGAGGGACACCTCTCCGGTGACGAACTGATACACACCTGGAAGAATCTTCATTTCACATTTGGTTTCTTTACAGATGTTCAGGATATCTCTTCGCTCTGCCGCACTTGCGCTTGGAATTGCCAGAAGGATCTGATCGATTTTATATTTCTTTGCACTTGCGAGAATGTCATCACGACCGCCTACAATGGGCACACTCTCCATATAGCGTCCCCATTTGTTGGGGTTATCGTCAATAATACAGCAGACCTTTCCTTTCGGCTCTTTGGCACGTTCCACGTCGCGTAGAATGATCTGTCCTGCCTGGCCGGCACCGATCAGCATAATGTGATGCAGCGGACCTTCCTCTTCCTTCTGTTTCCGTGTTCTTTCCAGAAGGATAAATCTGTATGAAAAACGAATTCCTGTAATCAGGCAAAATTGAATAATGGTTCCGAAGAGATAATAGGACATTGGCATTCTCTGAATGACAAATGTGATTCCAATTATCTGGAACAGGAATGTAATTACAGTAGATAAGCAAATTCTTAACAGCTCACTATAGCTTGCGAAGCGCCATACGCTGTTATAGAGACGCAATGCCCAAAAGACAAAAACAGAGAATACTGTATACCATGGTGCAAATTTCAGATAGGCAGACAAATATTCTCCGGGTATTGCGGAGTATGTACAATCAAAGCGGAACCACAGTCCGAGAAAGTATGCGGCGTTTACGGCGATCACATCATAAATCATCAGGTAAAGTGCGATTACCTGCCAATGCTCCAACTTTCTTTTTTTGCGTTCGTTTTTTTGTTTTTTTGTTGTCATTTCTTAATCATATGGACGGAGTTACCCCCCCCCCAGTCCTTTCCTCCCATTTTTTCATAACTTTGACCACTTACCAGATAGCTTCCTGTCTGGTGCTTCGGCGACTCCCAGGATATCTTGGGGAAGTCCGGAACCCGCACCGGCGGTGGTCTGCCGAAAAGCCTGCGTCACTGGCGCAGCCTCTTTGCCCGGTTACCCGGTTTTATAGATAAGAGCGTTCGTAACGCTGCTTATTATCATTTTTATCTTTGTTGTCAATAATTATTTTGTTCTACTTCCGCGAAAAAAACTGTCCTGGCATTTCCTGCCAAGATTTCTGGCATCATTCAGGAAGCGGTTTCCCTGATGACCATTTTCACAGAGGAATTCATTGCCCTTCCGGCGAACCTTGCCACCGCAGATGGCGCATTTGTCTTTCAGGCCGTCAGTTCTGGTTTCCAGTACCAGAATTCCTTCTGCCCAGGCTTTGTACTGCAGGTTGGTCCGGATCTTACTGCTTAAGTGAAGCGGGGAAAAATTGCCGCTTTTTACCATTGCCATCCGGGTGAAGTTCTGGTCGTAATCGGGGAGGACAATGATTCCTGCCTGATTCTCTTTGCAGAAGTTCAGGATCTCACGGCTGACCTGGTGGGCATAGTGCTCGGACAGGTTCTTCAGGTGCATGTAGTACTTCCGGTTGGGCTGGGGACTATTGTCTCCCACTGTGTTTGGTCTGGATTTCTGTATTCTGGTCTCCAGCAGCTTGCAGCGGTGACGGTACGCATCTCCGCCCCGGCAGGTATGTACAGCCAGCTGTTTTCCCTGCTCATCCAGAATGCAGCACACTGCGAAGGTGTCTGTGTTTGTAAAGCGTACACTGCACAGGTTCGTGCCTTCTGCCATTCGTTCTTTGGCAGTGCGGGCGTCGCTGTTCTCCTGTTTCACCGGGATATTCAGCAGGTAGCGCCTGCCCTCCTTTACCAGGGTGGGCGACATCAGCTGACCATCTTGGGGAAAGGGGCGTCCTTTCAGCTTGCAGTCTGTCCAGATCCATTTCTCACCGTTCCACAGCTTCAGGCAAATGGATCTGTCGGTGAGGTCGGAATACATTCCTTTGAAAAAAGTAACCTTGGCTTCCAGCTTCTCAGGGAATCCGGACTGAAGTTCCTGGGTGCTTTTCACTGTGGCAGATGCTTTGTTGATGGCAGCACGTCTCAGGTAGACAGGTACTTTTCCCATTGGTAAGGGGTTGGTGGGCTGTCTGCCGTCCCGACCGGCCAGGGTCAGGAGCTCCAGGCTGCGCTGGATGTCGAAGAGGCTGCTGTTCCACAGTTCTTCATGCTGTCTCAGAAGGTGGTAGTAAAACTCCACCACGTTCTGAAAATATTCTTCTGTTCTGTCCAGCCATATAGGCTCCGGACAAACCAGGCGCATGCGCCAGGTTCGGATGCTGTATCCTGTTTTCATAAATTTTGTCTGTGATTTCTGCTGGTTTCTTTCGTAATATTTCAGTAATGCGGATTTGCGCTGCAAACAAGCAGAAAATCAGTACAATTTGGACTATCGACCACGAATAAAGACCCCTTATTTTGGAAATTGAGATTTTTCAGTATCCGGTCACCTTTTCCAGACAGCAAAAAAAGACAGTCACACCAGAGGTCTCTCAAAAGAGAATTCTCTGGCATAACTGCCTTTTCTGAAATTGTTCATTCTGTTATATTGCCTGCTCCATCATCTGATTCATATACTGCCGTTTCGTTTCCGCCTGGATATGCACATACAGATCTAGTGTGGTTCGCACGGAAGTATGTCCAAGTATTTCGGACAGGGACTTGGTATCGAAGCCATGCTCTACCCAGCGACAGGAAAACTGATGCCGGAGAGCATGGATTTTAATGGGGGGAATTCCACATGTTTTCAGCAGTGCTGCATATCTGCGCTGGATTACCCGTGGCTCCATGCATCTGGCAGTTCCAGACAAAATATATGCGGAGCCATCTTTGCGAAAACGTTTCGCATAAAACAGCAGCTTGTCTGGCAATGGAATTTCCCTGTTGGAATGCTCTGTCTTCGGCGGACCGATATACAGAATGGTTTTTGGAATTTTTCCAGTGTCCGGATTAGCGGTCTGATCTAGATTTTTGATGCGGATCACAGTACGCTGTATGCGGATTTTGTGCTGGGTGAAATCCACATCTTCCCAGCGCAGGCCGCTGAGTTCGCCTACACGGATGCCGGTATGCATGCAAAGCAGCAGACCGAAATGGAAATCGCTGATATTGTCAATAAGAAATTTCTCCAGCTGGTTATAGTTTGCAAGCTTCATAATCTGCACCTCCTGGCTGGTGCCAGCCAAATGGGGGTAGCGGATTGGTTCACTGGTATAGACGCCTCCCTTTGATGTAAAGTTCAAAATGCTGCGGAGTACGCTTAAAATTACATGAATGGTTCCTGCAGACAATGCCAGCTCTTTTTTCTTATGAATAAGCTGCGTGATCTGAGAATTGCTGATTTTCCGTATCTGGGTGCTGCCAAGCTCCGGAAGAAGCTGATTCTTCAGAATCGCTTCATAATTGGAAAAAGTACTGTCCTTGATGGTATAGCGGATTTCCTGTTTCCAATGTTCTGCGGCTGTTTCGAAGGTAGTCTGGTAATTTAAAATGCCAGGATTTCGCACCAGATGTCCATAGCTTGGTACCTCTGCAATTTTTTTGTTTCGTTTGTCCTTTACTTCGCCATATGTTTTGCCATAGAGGGAACCGTAGTGGATTTTTCCCTCCGGATCACGGTATTTGATATAACGGGCTTCCCAGCGTCCGTCCTTGCGTTTGCGTATGTTTTCACCTTTTCTGCACATAGCTGCCTCCTTATTCTATAAGTATGTACCAATTATATGACCACTCAATTATTTTATATCGAAAAAATCCCTTTGAAAAACTAATGGGAAAAGGTGAATTTGGAATAAATTATGGTATAATTCGACAAAAAGAGTCTATAGTCGCTATAATTGGTTGACTTTCCCTGTTATTCGCGATAGAATGTAAAACGACGATGGGAAAGAAAGCAGAAAAACTGCCTGGATGACCGTCGCATTACTGAAATAATGCGACTTGGAGGTCATCTTTTTTTATTGTTTCCGGTTGGGTGGTGGGTTATGCAAATTTGCTTTTAAACTACCCATTTAACATAGTTAGGGCCGGGAACGATCAGGTAAGTGATGTCCCGGCCAGGTTTTATTTATTTTATACCAAATTCTTTCATGAGTTTTTTCTGATATTCTTCATCTTCTGTAGCTTTTATACAATCTTCAATACGATTGGAAGAAAGTAATTTTTTATTCAGCGTATTTAAGGCTATACGCTCCTTTTCACGTCCATCTTTCTCTATCATCTGTCCCAGTCTCGTCATAACCATCGCCTCCTTAATCTCATCAAGCTCTATTCCATCCAGAAATTTATCTGCCAGAGTATACAACATAGCCATCACTTTATCCGCCATATCATTATGCTCTTCTTTCGCTATTAGAATTCCTTCTTTAATCTTATCCTTACGGCTCATCTGGCCCCCATAAGTGGTGTCATACTAAGCTGTGCGATGTCATCTTCTGTAAAATCCAAGAATGTAAGCTCAGATTCACCCGCCTTTCCTTCTGCTATATCAACATTTTATCACAATGTAATATAAAAATCATCTTAAAAGTTTATAAATTCATCAAAAAAAGAAGCAAACCACGTTATATAATGATTTGCTTCTTTCTATATTTAGATTCCTCTCACCAGAGGAATCTCATTCTCTTTACTGCTGTGTAATAGTATCAGCTGCGCCTTCGGTTGTAGTTCCATCTGCTGCAGTGGTATCTGTCGCAGCCTGTGTCTCAGATGCTACTGTACCTGGCTCAGTCACAGTTTCTGTGGAGGTGCTGTCAGTGCTTGTGCTTCCACTAACTGGTGCGTCAGCTTCCTCCTGGGTAACCACCTCACCGTTGCGAACCTTTTCCATAAGGCTCTTCGCCTTATTTACTGTGTCGTAATTCGGAACCATAACGTATGCCTTCTGGCTCATGGAATATGGCTTCTCAGTAGCACCGGTTCCGTCTACACTGTAGGAAACGATTGTCCAGTCGCCGCCGTTGGTAAGCTGCTGCTGAAGGATCTGTGCGATCTCTTCATATGTGATGTTAGTACCGAAGCATCCATCCAGACTGGAAAGAATGGAGGAATAGCTGGTAAGGATTTCCGGAGAAAGTGCCTTCTTTATAACACCACGGATAACTGCCATCTGGTTCTTACCTCTCTGGCGGTCACCCTCCTGGAACGCATATCTCTCTCTTGCAAATACAAGAGCCTGCTCACCATTCAAATAGTTCTCACCCTGGTTGAAATGATATCCTGTAATATTTCCGGAATTAAAGTCATAATCAGAATAAACTGTAATTCCACCAAGTGCATCAATTACTTTCACAAATCCACCGAAGTTGATTCTGAAGTAATAGTTAATATCAATGTCATACAGCATTCCAAGAGTGTCCATGCACACATCAATACCATAAATACCGGCATGTGTCAGCTTATCCGGTACTCCACCTGAAATGGAAAGCGGTACATAGTAATCACGAGGTGTGGAAACCAGCAGAACCTCATGTGTATCTGTATTAATAGTAGCAATGATGTTAACATCGCTTCGGCTCTTGGCTGTCATCTCACCTCTGGTATCAATACCGCTGAGATAGATGGTGTAAATCTTACCGCCATTGGATGTAGTGATTGGCTCTACAGGGGTGGACTCTTCCGCAGACTGAATTGTGGATTCAACATCTACCGTTCCAACCTCTTTTATCTTGGTGCTGAAATCTGTATATCCGTCCATATCCTCGTATACACTGAGATATCCGCTGTTCAGCAGCATGGCATTTACTTCACCGTTCAGGATTCCGTCAGCAAGCTCTGTCAGACCTGCGTATTCCTTAGTCTGTACTTCTGTACCAAACTGACTGTTCAGATGTGCTACAGCGCCATCTGTATTCTCACGGTCAAGTGAGGAAAGAATACCATAAGTATATCCGGCAGTTGCCTCTACAGAATCAGCGGCATCATCGCTCTTTACGTAAACAGCCATCTGTGTGACCTCTGTAGTCTCACCGGAAATATTGCTGATGGCGGATCTTGTCTTATTAATATAGAAACCGCCGAATGCCAGAATGGCAATCATGATCACTGCCAAAACAGTTCCGCCAATAAAGCGGCCTGTGTATCTGGTATGCCATACCAACAGCCAGATAATGGCTGCGATCACCGCAAGTACAATGCCGATGATCAGCATATAAATGGTCGGGATCATCTTGGTCATTGCCAGAAGTCCCATAAAAACAACAGAAAGCATAATGACGATGATGGTGATCACCGCGCCTGGTATCCAGTCGTTTCTTCTTCTCCTTCTACTCATCTTTTAGCTCCTTTTTTATTTCTTTTGTCATTAAGGGCTGCTGTTCACTTTATAGTCAGCACCTATCAAAAGCATATCTTATATTTTATACGCTGACAACTGGAAAATCAAGTTAAATAGTGTTATAATACGAAAGATTTATAAAATTTTTTTATGAAAACGTTATAACTTCCAGGACGCGGACAGGAATATGACGAAATCAACCGTATCCGGCAGGATAAATGTTCGCCAGATGGTTGCAGACCACAATGGGCGGCATGTTATGCAAATATCATTTGAATGCAATATTCTGCCAATTTAAGGAGGAATTACAATATGACAAAACAAGAGTTTCAGGAACTGGCACAGAATATTGTTCTTCTGGACGGCGCTACAGGTTCCAACCTGATGGCAGCCGGTATGCCGAAGGGTGTATGCACAGAGGAATGGGTGCTGGCGCATAAGGATGTGATCCAGAATCTTCAGAGAGCTTATATCGAAGCGGGAAGCAATATTATCTACGCTCCTACTTTTGGCGGCAACCGTGTAAGTCTTACCATGCATGGTCTGCAGGACCGTATGGAGGAGATCAACCGCACTCTGGTTTCCTATTCAAGAGAAGTCGCTGATGCGGCAGACCATAAGGTTTACGTTGCTGCGGATATTACCACCAGTGGTAAAATGATGGCTCCTGCCGGGGAGATGACCTATGAGGCAGCTTTCGAAATGTATCAGGAGCAGATTGGAATTCTGAAGGATTCCGGCGTGGATCTGATCGTTGCTGAGACCATGATCAATATTGAAGAGACTCTGGCAGCTGTGGATGCTGCTTCTACAGTTTGCGAGCTGCCGATTATGTGTACCATGACGGTAGACGCAGACGGAAGTATTTTCAGCGGTGGAAATGCTATCGAGGCTGCTGTTTCTCTGGAGGCTGCTGGTGCAGATGCTGTGGGCGTGAACTGCTCTGTTGGTCCCGATCAGCTGGTTTCTGTTATCCGCAATATTAAGGAAAATGTTTCCATTCCGGTCATTGCCAAGCCGAATGCCGGTATGCCGTTCATTGATGATAATGGAAACGCCATTTATTCCATGAATGCGCCGGATTTTGCCAGACATGTGAAAGCTCTGATTGATGCAGGTGCCGGTATTGTAGGGGGCTGCTGCGGTACCACACCAGAATATATCAGGGAAGTGGCGAAGATGATCGGACGATAAAATACATAAGCCACTGTAGAACGTCACAACTTAGTTGACGCTCGGTAGTGGCTTTTCTTCTTTATCTCCGAAATTCTTCTGATGTTTCTCCGATATTTTCTCCGATGTTTCTCCGATGTTTCTCCGATGTTCCCTTCGGAGTATTTTACACTCACTTCACCTTAATTGCCTTCTTCGGGCACATTTCCTGACAGCAGAAGCAACGAATACACTTCTTATAATCATAAACAGGCGGATTATTTTTGCCATTTCGAAAATCTACTGCTTTTCCAGGCACGGGACAGCTGTTTACACAGATTCCACAACGGATACATTTGTCAGGCTCAATGTATGGTTTCTTCTGGAAAATATTCAGAGCCTTGGCAAGCTTTGTCCAGACATTGTTTCGTACTTTCGTGCGGTCTACGTTGAAATTGGGATTGCCGTATTTTTCTATTAAGGCTTCCATCGAAATTACATTACAAACCACATCAATACCAATCTGCTTTTTATCTACAGAGACATTTGCATTCTGGTGTTGCTTCTCTCGCCCAGTTATTTCACTTCCTTCATCACGCACTGCTGATGTCGAAGGATTCTCCTCAACTACCACAACCTCAATATTTTCTTCCCTGCAATTTCCCAGTCCCATCTTCTCCCCATGGTAATTGGTAGGAACCATCTCCGGTTTCAGATAAACCAGTCTTGCAAACACACTGTCCAGTGCCACCGGATCTGTGGACATCAGAATCAGGTTCATGGCTACCGGGTCTCCGGAGCCCGGTCCATTTCCCTCCATTGCAGTGATTCCATCCATAATATAAAGTCTTGGCTTTACATACTGGTTCAGATCAATAAGCATCCGGGCGAAGCTGTCCGCGCTGGGATATTTAGTATGACCAATGGCCTTATTTTTCCCATATACAAATCCATAGCTGTTCTTCACTGCTCCTGTAATTCGCTCCAGAGCGTGGGTTTTCATTTTGGAAAGAGAAATCACACACTCTGCCTCCAGCAGTTCTTTCGGAAGGATAAATTCCTTCGCCTGGACACCATCCGGATTTTCCACACGAACGCCTTTCGTATAATCAATAGCCGGAATCTGGTATTTTTCCAGATAAGTGTCCATTCCGGTGCCCTGGATCACCTGTTTCGTAGTTCCGTGGCCACAGGAATCTGCAAGCACAATATTCTTATAACCTTCCTCACGTAGAATCCTGGCAAAGGCACCCACCACAACCGGATGAGTGATGACCGCTTTCTCCACTTCTGCTTTTTTCAAAAGGTTAGGCTTCAAAAGGATTTTTTCTCCTTTATCTATAAGGTTGTCCAGACCGCCCAGCTGAGCCATACCTTCTTTCATAAATGTATAAATTCGTTCTTCGTCATAAGCTTTACAAGGAAGTACAATTACTTTGCTTTTTGTGTTCATGTTTCTACCCATATTTTCAAACATACAGCCTGTAATCTGGATCTGCATGTCTGGTGCTCTCGTTTTATTTTGTAATTATTCTGCAATTCTTCACATATACATGCACGCCTCAATACAGTCGCAGAGGATAAGCTAAGATCTCATTTCTGCGATGAAAACCGCCCTCAGTGCCTTCCTCACTGGTAATATACATGCCGGTACCACAGACAATGCATCTACCCCCATCTGCAAAAATGTCTCCGTCAATCTGGTATCTGCCGCCAGTTCCCCACAGAGACATACTTTGCAATTCTGCGCGTGTCCTGCATCTACAATCATCTTTATCATTTTCAAAATTGCAGGGTGATGATCATCATATTTCTTCTGTAAAAGCGGATTCTGACGATCCATGGCCAAGGTGTACTGGGTCAGGTCATTGGTTCCGATTCCCAGAAAGTCCACACGTTTCGCCAGCTCTTCCCCAATCATCACTGCTGCCGGAGTCTCCATCATAATTCCAGTCCGGATTTTCTTAAAGGGTATACCTGCTGCCTTCAGCTCTTCTTTTACTTCCAACACCAGAGCTTCAACCTCATCCATTTCCTCTTCCGAACAGATCATAGGGTACATCATCCCCAGATTGCCATACCAGCTCGCGCGGTAAATGGCACGGATCTGGGTTTTAAACAGGTTCTTCCGGTCCAGACTGAGACGGATTCCGCGATTACCCATGAGAGGGTTGGTTTCTACCGGAATTTCAAGGTAGGAAGCCTGCTTATCAGCCCCGAGATCGGCGGTGCGGATAACTACCAGGCGGTCGCCCATAGTCTCAGCAGTTTTTTTATATGCCTGAAAAAGTTCTTCTTCCCCGGGATAATTCTCCCTGCCAAGATACTGGAACTCGCTTCGCAGCAGTCCGATTCCCTTTGCCCCATAATAAAGGGCACTGTTTAAATCATCTAGACTGCCAATATTCGCGTAGATTCCCACTTCACGTCCATCTTTCGTAATATCGCCCTTGTCTTTCAGCTTCAAAAGGGATTCCCGCTCTACCAGATCTGCTTTTCGGCGAATCTCGTATTCTTTTCGTACCTCATTATCCGGTTCCAGATAGATGGTTCCCGTATATCCGTCAATAATGGCAATGCTGTCTTCCCACTCTTCTTCTGACTGTGGAATCCCAATACCTGTAACACAGGGAATATCCATATTTTTCGCAAGGATCGCAGCGTGAGAGGTAGCAGAACCTTTGCGGGTGACAATACCCAGAAGCTTCTCCTTATCCATTTCCATCAGTTCTGCAAGAGAAAGGGCATCTGCTGCCAGAATGACTGGTTCCTCTCCCAGATCAATTTTGTTCTCATCTTCCCCGAGAATTTCCAGAAGGAGACTGGAGATGCGGCTTACATTGTGGATTCGTTCCTTTATGGTCGGATCGTTCAGCCTGGAAAAAGTACTCTGCATCTCATCTCTTGTGGTCTGCACTGCATAAGCAGCAGTCACCTTTTCCCCTGTGATCATACTCTGTACCGCACGGAGAAAGCTGCCAGAGCCCAGAAGCTCTGCCTGCTCCAGGATCTGGTTTGTTCCATTTTCCCCATTCACTTTCACAATTCTATCCAAAGGTTGGGGTTCCATATCCAATTCAGGATCAGCTGTGTCCATTTGTTTTTCTGACATTCTGTCATACTCTTCCTTCAAGGTCTGCATCACATGCCGACGAGCCACATCAAAATTCTTCAGTTCCTTTTTTACATCATCTGCCTGATGCTGTCGGATCTGATATTCACCTTTCCGATAAAACCTGATTTTCCCAATGGCAATCCCCGCAAAGGCGGAAGCTCCCTTGTATATTTCCATTTTGTTTCTCCTCTAAAAAACTCATTTATTTCTGTAAATAATAATCACACACTGGCGAAACTTTGTCAATATCAGTGTTGTTTTCTCTGGCCCCGGAAACATATATGTGCAAGCATTCTCCACCTCCAGCGACCTCTCTCCTTTCTCCGCAGTGCAATCCTGCCCGGTAGGACTTTTCTATTACATAAAAAAAGAGCCTGCACAGTGATTTATCCGTTTTTCTCCCGAATGGTTCACTCACAGGCTCTTTCCTGATGTTATCCTTTTACTGAATTAATTCAATTAATCGCAGGCAGCCTTAAACTCAGTCCAGTTCTTATTATACTGTTCCTCAGCTTCCTGACTTACATTCTTAATACTCTCACCGCTTGTTACACTGTCCGGAACCACCAGGCTCTCGTCTACCAGCTCGTCTGCTGCCTTGTTGGTGCAGTAGTAACCGATATAATTGAAGCACTGTGCAGCAACCTCCGGTCTTAAAATGTAATCTACAAACTGGTAAGCTGCATCTGCATTGGGAGCCTCGCTTGGAATAAACATTCCCATAACACCGAAGCCAAGACCTTCCTCCGGATAAACCACTTTCAGATCCGGGTTCTCTGCCAGAGCTGCAGTTACCTGGGAGGTGTAAAGGAACGCTACAGAAGCCTCTCCGTTCAGCAGTGCATTCTGGGTGTTGTCATCCTGGATCATACGCACATTGGGTGCCAGCTCTACCAGCTTTTCACCAGCTTCTGCAATGGCATCCACATCTTCTTCATTCATACTCTTACCCATGGTGAGAAGAGTAATGCCGTTGATCACACGGTAGTTGCCAATCAGCGCTATGCTGTCCTCCAGAGACGGATCCCACAGATCAGAATAGCCCTTAATGTCAAGATCAACCTCCTCCGGATCGTATACGATCAGCGGAATACCTGCACCATATGGTACGGTGTACTCGTCCTTCTCATCATAAAACTGTCCCTGATAAAGAGGATTGATGTTTCCCCAATTGGAGATTTTGTCTTTGTCAAGCTTGGTGGCAAGACCCTCTTCCACGATTTTCTCGAGAATGTAGTCATCTGCGATTACCACATCATAGTCTCCGCCTTTTGCCATGGAAACCTTCTCCAGCATGGTCTCGTCAGTGTCAAAGTTGGAATATACGATCTTACAGCCGGTTTCTTCCTCAAATCCGTCCAGAACCTCCTGCGGGAACATTCCTTCCCAGGTATAAAGGACCAGCTCGGAGTCAGCTGCGTATACAGGTGACAGACTGCCACAGATTGCTGCTGCAGCAAGAATTACCGCAAATACCTTTTTCTTCATAATCATTCTCCTCTTCTTCAAAAACACAGCCGGCTTCTGCCAGCCACGTTTCCGTTTTTATAAATTTCCATGTTTACTCTGCCTTGATCTTCGTCCACAGCTCCGCATATTTCTGCTTGATTTTCGGTTCCTGATAACGGAAGATCTCGCTGTTTGGATTTTCAAAATCCGGGATGTAGGAGGAAACGCCCTCATACTCTCCGGTGATCATAGTTTCGTAAACACTCTTTACAGGAGAAGTATAACCTACTTCTTCCGTATTGGAAAGAGCAGATTCTTCATTTAGCATAAAATTAATAAACTGATGGGCAAGCTCTGTCTCACTGCAGTCCCTTGTGATAACCATTGCATCATACCAGTTATTGGTTCCCTGGCTCGGTGTGAAGTAATCCATATTCGGATTTTCGCTTATAATATAAGAAGCATCTCCGGAATAAACAACTGCCATAGCCTTGTTTCCGGAAATCATATTGTCAATGACGTCATCACCGGCGTAAATCGGACCCATGGTATTTCTCTGGTCAACCAGCCACTGGTAAGCTTCCTGAATCTGATTCTCATCTGTAGTATTCATGGAATATCCAAGAGCCTTCAGTGCTATCATAAAGGAATCCCGCTCAGAATCATACATGTAAATATTTCCTTTATATTTGGTATCCCTGAGAAGATCCCAACCCTCCTGAAGATCTGCCGGATCAACCACAGTCGTATCATAAAGAATACCAACCGTTCCCCAGAAATATGGGCAGGAATAACGATTTCCCGGATCATAGCTTTTATTCATGACCTCATCCATCAGGCTGCCCTTATTCGGGATCAGATCCCAGTCAATATACTGTAAGTAATCCTCTTTAATCAGACGCTCGATCATGTAATCCGAAGGGATCAGCACGTCATAGGACTCACCGCCGGAAAGCTTGGTGTACATCATTTCGTTGGATTCGAAGGTTTCGTAAACTACTGTACAATTATATTCCTGCTCAAACTGTGTCAGAAGATCCAGATCCATATATTCTCCTGCATTATAAACCTTCAGGACATGGTTCTCCGCTGCACTGCCTCCGCACTTGATCAGTCCGAAGCCAAGGGCAAAAACCAGCAGAAGGGCGATTACGCGCTGAATCTTTTTCGCATGCTTGCTGGCATGCTTTTCCAGGATCTTCGGAAGCACGTTGGCAAAAACCATGACAAGCACAATGACCAGGATTACAATTGTAGACAGGGCGTTGATGGTAGGGTTGATTCGCTTGGTCATATTATAGACCACAATGGAAATATTCTTTACACCGTTTCCGGATACAAAGTACGAAATTACGAAATCGTCAAAGGACATGGTAAATGCCAGCAGCGCACCGGCGAAAATACCATCCTTAATCATGGGCACGATTACCTTGGTCAACGCCTGGAACGGGGTTGCTCCAAGATCCATGGCTGCATTTGCCAGGTTCGGGTCAAGGCTTCGCACCTTGGGATAAACACTGGTGATCACATATGGCGTACAAAAGGAAATGTGCGCCAGCAGCATGGTAAAGTACCCTTTCCGGAAGCCCAGTGAAGAAAACAGAAGCATCAGTCCGATTGCGGTAACAATATCCGGGTTCAAAATGGGCAGGTTGTTGATATTTAAAAGTGTTTCCTTTAACACCTTCCTGGACTTGGAAAGACCAATTGCAGTGATGGTTCCCAGCACTGTGGAGATCACAGTTGCCAGGATGGCGATGGTCACAGACACGTAAACCGCTTTGCTGACTTCTGTATTGTGCAGCAGCTCTGTATACCATCTCACGGAGAATCCCGTAAACCTGGTCAGGGATTTGGAGGAATTAAAGGAAAAAATCATGGTCACCAGGATTGGCAGGTAAAAGAATACCAGACAGATGGCCACATAAAATCTCTGAAAAAAGCTTGTTTTTTTCTGCATGCTATCCTCCTATTCTCCTTTTTCCTTGTCCATCCGCTTCATCAGACTCATGGAGATCAAAATGATCACCGCCAGAATCATGGAAATGGCACTTCCGAAATTCCAGTCTCCAACTGAGATAAACTGGGACTCGATCAGGTTACCGATGAGCATATACTGTCCGCCGCCCAGAAGCTTCGGGATAACGAAGGAGGAAATGGCAAGAAGGAAAACCATCATAATACCATTTACCACCCCTGGCAGGGACAGCTTCCAGATTACCTTCCAGAAGGTCTGGAAACGGTTGGCTCCCAGATCGTAGGCTGCCTCGATCAGGGATTTGTCCATTTTATTTAAGGATGTATGGATAGGAATGATCATAAAGGGCATAAAGTTGCAGATCAGGCCTACCATTACGGAAAAATCCGTATACATCATGCTGATAGGTCCCAGTCCGATTTTTGCCAGAAGGTTATTGATGATTCCGTTATCTGCAAGAAGATTCATCCACGCATAGGTACGAAGAAGCATGTTGATCCACATTGGAATGGTTACCAGCATAATGAGAAGTCCCTGGATTTTCTCAGAGCACCTCGCAATGATCAGGGCAAGGGGATAGCCAAGCACCAGACAGATAAAGGTGGTGAGAAGTCCCAGCCAGAAGGATTTCAGGATCACATTCAGGTAGGTAGTTTCCAGGAATTTGGCAAAATTTCCCCAGGTGAAGGAAAGTGTCATTACTTCATTTCCTTCTGTGGTGAACGCATACAGGGCAATGAGAAACAGTGGGATCACAAGGATAACAATTGCCCAGATAAAGTAAGGAATAATCAGGCGCTTAAACTGTTTCATCAATAAGCTCCCATTCTGTACATGACGTGAATGTC
The DNA here is from genome assembly GCF_015668065.1 of Ruminococcus sp. 1001713B170207_170306_F1. Taxonomy (NCBI): domain Bacteria; kingdom Bacillati; phylum Bacillota; class Clostridia; order Eubacteriales; family Oscillospiraceae; genus Ruminococcus; species Ruminococcus sp. 1001713B170207_170306_F1. Next base: position 293,185 of record NZ_JADPEX010000001.1, read on the forward strand.
TTCCGGTCCGAATTTCAGTCCTACCTGGCGGCCCACTTCCGCATAATCGGTGGTCTGAACTTTATAGGTGCGCAGTTCTGTTTCTACGAGAATTTCGTAATGAACGCCTTTGAAGGTGACGTTTCGGACAACACCGCTGATTTTCGCCTGAGATGGTTCCACAATGTCAAGGTCCTCAGGACGAAGCACAACCTCGATTTCTTCATTATCCTCAAAGCCTTTGTCCACACATTCGAATTCAAATCCGTCGAACTGAACCAGATAATCTCTGATCATAATTCCTTCTATAATATTGGACTCTCCAATGAAGCCTGCTACGAAACGGTTTTCGGGCTCGTTGTAAATATCGGTTGGAGAACCGATCTGCTGAATTTCACCGTTATTCATAACGACCACAGTATCAGACATGGAAAGGGCTTCCTCCTGGTCATGCGTAACGTAAATGAAGGTAATTCCAACCTCCCGTTGGATTTTTTTCAGCTCAATCTGCATCTGTTTTCGTATTTTCGCATCCAGGGCGCCAAGAGGCTCGTCAAGAAGAAGGATTTTCGGCTCATTTACCAGCGCACGGGCAATGGCAACTCGCTGCTGCTGTCCGCCGGAGAGCAGGGTGACATCTCTTTTTTCGAAACCCTCCAGACCTACCATTTTCAGCATTTTGGTGACTTTCTGGGCGATCACGTCCTTGTCCACTTTTTTCAGATTCAGACCGAATCCAATGTTCTCTGCCACATTCAGATGGGGAAAAAGGGCATATTTCTGGAAAACGGTATTTACCTCTCTCTTATATGGAGGCAACTTGGAAATCTCAATTCCGTTAAACAATACTTCGCCGCCGCTTGGCTCCTCGAAGCCTGCAATAATACGAAGGGTTGTGGTCTTTCCACAGCCACTTGGTCCCAGAAGGGTGAGAAACTCGTTCTCATAGATGTCCAGATTGATTCCGCGGAGAACCTGCTGGTCATCAAAATTTTTTGTGAGGTTTTTCAACTCTATGAGTTTGTTCATTCGTGTGCTCCTTTCCGTCCCTAAGTGGAAATATCCATATATTTCCTCATGCCGTGAAAAAACCGGCTTTTATCAGGTGATTTTCTTCGCTGATTCCTGTGAGCAGACTACTTATACTTCCTCTTTAACTTCTTTATAAGAGAGTAAACAAGAAGGATCACCACTGTAAAAGCCAGCATAATCGTACACAGGGCATTGATTTCCGGCGTGACACCGGTTTTGATCTGAGTGTACACCTTAATTGGCAAGGTAGACAATCTCGGACCGTTAATAAAAATACTGATTACCACGTCATCCATGGACATGGCAAAGGCAAGCAATGAGCCGGACGCAACAGCTGGCATGATCAGTGGCAGCGTAACGTCGAGAAAGGCTCTCATGGAAGTAGCTCCAAGATCCCGGGCAGCTTCCTCAAGGGAAGGATCCAGGCCCACCAGCCTTGCTTTTACTTCCATCAATATATAGGGAACGCAAAACACCGTATGTCCGATCAGCAGGGTAAGCATTCCGAAGGGCAGATTCAGCATATAGAAAAATGCCATCAGCACCATACCCAGAATAATTTCCGGTATCATAAGGGGCAAAATAGAAATGTACTCCAATGCGCCTTTTGTTTTCCAGTGAATCCGTGACAGACCTACCGCCCCCAGCGTTCCGATGACAGCAGAAACTACACAGCTTGCCACGCCCAGGATCAGGCTGTTTACCAGGGCTTCCATCATGGCGCTGTCTGCGAATAATTTCTCGTACCACTGGAGGGAAAATCCGGTGAGACGTACGGGAAGCTTGGATTCGTTGAAGGAGAAAATGATGACTACGGCTACTGGGAGGTACATTAAGAAGAAAATGATACCAAGGTATATCTTCTCAAAGCGGGTGCTCCGTTTCATGCCAGAGCCTGTATTTCTCTTCTTTCCAAACTTTTTAACTAATGTACCGTTTTTAGCCTCGGCGTCTTCACCTTGCATTTTCGGATCCAGCACTTCTATTTCATTATTTTGTGTTTTTATCATCCCAGCCCCTCCACTTCTTTCGCATTGGTAACCTTACGGTATAGAAGGATCATCAAAGTGGTAAGGATCATCATGATCACCGCCAGTGCAGCCGCAAAGGGCCAGTTATTTCCCCGGGTCATCTGATCCTGGATCAGACTTCCCACCAGCACAACTTTGTTTCCGCCCAGGATATCCGCTATGAAAAACAGTCCCATAGATGGAATAAAGGTTAGGATTACGCCGGACAAAAGTCCTGGCAGGGTCAGCTTAAAGCTGACTGTCCAGAAGGCCTTCACCTTACCTGCCCCCAGATCACGAGCGGCTTCTACCAGTGACCAGTCCAGTTTTTCCGCACTGGAATATACTGACAGAATCATAAATGGCAATAACACATATATCATACCAATGACGATTGCCGGGTAGCTGTACATGATTTTCAGCGGCTTCTCGATCAGGCCAAGCTTTTTCAGCACAAAATTCAGAACGCCTTTTTTCTGAAGGATGATGATCCAGCCGTAAAGTCTGATCAGGGAATTTACCCAGAAGGGAAGCATAAGAAGAAGCATAGATTTCTTTTTACCGCCTGCTGGTAATTTCGCCATAAAATAGCCAAAGGGATACCCGATCAGGGTGATAAAAACAGTACTTGTAATGGCCAGCTGGAAGGACTGGACAAAGGTGTCCAGATACACTGGTTCCAGGAGCTTCCGGTAATTATCCAGGGTAAAGATCCACTGCACGCCGTGGACTTCTCCCGGGGTGGCAAAGCTTAAAGCTACCATATAGATAAGAGGGCATGCCACGAAGATCAAAGTGAAAATATATAATGGCAGGATCATCCAGATGGTGGCACGGGTGTGCCTGGTGAATGCAGCGCTCTTGCTATTGCCGCGGATATTCTTTGCAGGTGCAGATTCCTGGCTGTTGCCGTGGCTGTTCTTTACAGGTGCAGATTTCCGGCTGTTGCCACGGCTGTTACTGAGACCGCCCATCACTGATTTCCTCCTGACATATCAGCAGGCTCTTTCGTCTTAAACTCCCGATTTACTACAACTGCATTTCGCGGATCAAAATACCATTTTATCTGCTGACCTGGCTGAATGTTTGCATTCATGCCAAACCGGCTGGCTGTGAGTTCTGTGCCGTCAGACAAAGCAAGCAGAACTCGCAGCTGACCTGCAGCGAAATTCTTCTCCTTCACAGTTGCGTGAAGATGTCTGCCAGTTCCCTCAGCTTCATTTTGCTCAACTACATTTTCCATTTCAGCTTCATCCAGCAGAATATTTTCGCTTCTCACAGCCAGGGTAAGCTGCTCTCCCACCTTTACAATCTCTTCTGTATAAACGGAAACAGTGTCATTACCTATTTGAACCTGTGCATAAGAACCATTTATTTCTACAACTTTTCCTTTTAAAATATTGGCATTTCCCACAAAGGTTGCCACATAACTTGTCTTCGGATGGTTGTAAATCTCATCCGGAGTGCCGATCTGCTCAAATTGCCCCTGATTCATTACCACGATCCGGTCGGACATATTAATGGCCTCTTCCTGGTCGTGGGTGATATAGATAAAGGTAATTCCAAGCTTCTTCTGCAGTCGCTTCAGTTCCAATTGCATCGTCCGCCGAAGCTGCAGATCCAGAGCTCCGAGAGGCTCGTCCAGAAGCAGTACACGTGGATTATTTGCCAATGCTCTTGCAATGGCTACACGCTGCTTCTGTCCGCCGGAGAGCTCCGCAGGTTTTCGTTTCTCGAAGCCTTCCAGCTGAACCAGCTCCAGCATTTCCTTAACCTTTTTCTTTATATCCGCTTTTGGTACTTTTCGTATTTTCAGACCATACCCGATGTTATCCGCCACGTTCATATGGGGAAAAAGGGCATAATTCTGAAATACCGTGTTCACATCTCTCTGGTTTGGCTCCAGATTCGTCACATCTTTCCCCTCCAGCCATACACTTCCGCTGTCCGGCTGCTCAAGTCCTGCGATGATGCGAAGAGTGGTCGTCTTGCCGCAGCCGGAAGCACCCAGCAAGGTGACGAATTCCCCCTGATCAATTTGCAGATTGATTCCCTGTAGAACATATTCTTCTGATGTAAAACTTTTTTTCAGATTTCTTAATTCAAGAAATGAGTCAGACATTTGTCTCCTCCTTTCTGGAGCGTGTTTGAAAATTATTCCTGCAGACTTCCACAAATTGTGACACGCATTTTGAAGAAAGCCTTTTTTAACACGCTCGGCTGTAATGTTAAGTGAAGTACGAAAAAAATACGGGATACCCCTATAGCCATACATTCAGAAAATCTCTATATAAACACGGTGCATGTTTATATAGCGCCATTACTGTATATTGCTATATCGGTAACCCGTATTCCCATATAATTCTTCAAAAAAAGGTACAACTTTTCTAAAAAGCCTGGGGCGGAATAACCTGACATGTACCTCATCTCCTTTGTTTGCAATCAAGGTGTATTCTATCATAGAATGAATCATTTGAAAACAGTTATTTTCCCATTGATAACATATTTTTTCATTTTCATTTAACAGATCAGGAGCAGAACCAAATTGGCTCTGCTCCCTTGCAAAATGTTATCCAATATTATATTTTTTACGTATTTCTTCTTTATCTTCTTCAGAAATTTTAAGTGCATCCATAGCCTGATCCACAGACCAGTTCATTGTTTCTGTAAGAGTTTTAATTGAAGAAACCAAACTCTCGCAAACTCCTTTTTCATAATTTCTCTGTGCTACATCGTCAAGAACATGTCCCACATCTGTTACCTCACTTTCTAAATCCATTTCCATTTGGATTCCAAAATCGTCCTGCAAAATCATCCTTTTCTCTGAAGCATTCCGTTTATCTGAAAGTAAAACTTCCAACATTCGCAGGATGCCAGACGCTTCTTTATCATATGCATCCCCAAGGCATATAATCACATTTGTCAGAAGATCGTAATTTTCTTCTTTTTCATGTACATTTCCTATCATATTTTCCTCTTTTAGAGAATACCGATTAATTGTATTTTTTCGGTAATTTGGAGGATTTATACATATGAATACGTTATATACCTTCTTTATCTTTTCGTAATGTGAGTTTGTAAAAACCGTTCCATACTGTGAAGAAACCATCCTACAACAATAATAAATGCTACGCTTAATGATGGGATACCCAGGATAATAATTATTCTGAGGTTCCACATTAATGATCAGACTCAATCGATTGTCAGTGCCTGGTATCAATGCACTAAAGCGAATATCATAGGTTACTGTTCCTTCCGCTATGGTCGTATCTTCAGTAGATAGTCCTTTTATCAATTCGGGAGTTTCTTCATCCGGATATACTGGGATTTCAGAAACATACAAATCTCCTTCTATGTATTTCTCTGCAATTTCCTGTATTGCACACTCCCTGTACTCCTGCAGACAGCTTTTCATAATCCATGCAAGAATAATCTTGTTTGACAATAATTTCTTACATGCGTTATCATACGCTGCCTTTTCTCCTGCGGTAGAAAGCATTTTTGACAATTTGTTTGGTACTTTCATTCACCACAAGCCTTTCTTTATGAACTTTATCTACATTTTTATAATAACACATACTGCGTTCTTAAATCTATAAAACTTTTATTAAAAATATTAACTGCCTTTCTTTATTCACACTATCCATTTAAAGATATTTATTGAGCTTTTTCCAACACCATGATACAATAGCTTCAAGGGTTTTTACTACATTTGAGGAGGTTTACCATGAAAGAAATTACAGCTGTAAAAATTAATCCAACAGATTTTGCGCCCTTTGGCACCTACTGTTCCATGACTGAACCGGAAGGTTATCCTTTACAGGGCGAAATCCACAAATTTTATCCGGATCGTATCTCAGGTACCTGTATGGGAAGTATGGGATTTTCTCCCATTGCCGTACGCAAAGATGAGCGAATCGTTAAGATGGCAGAATACCACACAACCACCTGGGAAGGCATTGTAGCTCTGGATGATGATATGATCATTCATGTTGCTCCTGCATCTGCCGGTACGCCAGTCCCGGAACTTACAAAGGCCTTCCTTGTTCCCAAAGGATGTATGGTAAAGATCAATGCCGCTATCTGGCATTTATGTCCTCTGCCAGTAAACAACGATGTCCTTCATGCAATGATCATTTTACCGGAATGTACTTATGCCAATGACTGTACGGTAGTTGAGTTTGAGGAAAAAGACTGGTTTAAAATCGTATAATCAGAATTTTCACCCACGATAAATCAGAATTTTTACCCAAGATTTTCTTGACAAATGGCTGCTTATAACTTAAAATATCTTTTGTGTCTGATAAGTGTATAAATTTTTATACACTTATCATTCCATAAGCTGGAATAGCTCAGTCGGTAGAGCACTTCACTCGTAATGAAGGGGTCGTGAGTTCGAGTCTCATTTCCAGCTTTTTTTATTTGCATCAATCGGATATTTCTGATCTGCTTCGCTACTTGCTTATTGTAAAAAGATTCAAAAAGACTGCATTCCTCACATCTGAAATTCAGATATGTAAATACAGTCTTTTTTGCTATTTTATTACTTATTGGCTATTTATTTCTCATTTGCTATTTCTGTCTGCTTTGTTATTGTCATTTTTTACTGTGGCTCTTTTCTTCACTATTTCTGCCTTTTTCTCTGCCTTGACAGCTTCTTCTACTTTCGTAGCTTTTTCTTCCTTTACTGACTTCTTTGCTGGAGTTTTTGCCTTCACAGTCCTTACCAGTTTTCCTGCAGTCTTATCTTTCGCAGTCTTATCTTTCGCAGTTTTCGCTGCGGTCACTTTCTTCCTGGCTGGGGCTTTCCCGGGAGTGCAGCTGTAAATGCTCACACCAAGTGCCGGCAGCTTCACCTTAATAGAATACTCCCGTTCATCGCACTCTTCTGCTTTTGCTGTCTTCACACGAGAATTCACTACACCCTCTCCGCCGAATTCTACTACATCGCTATTAAAGATTTCTTTATATTTTCCTGCAAAAGGCACGCCCACCTGGTAATTCTCGTAGGGTATTGCGGCGAAATTACAGATTACAAGCAGCGTTTCCTCTGGTTTCTCTGTCTTACGCAGGAAAGTGATCACATTCTCCTCGTATTTCATCAGCTGAACCCACTCAAATCCGTCATACTCATCATCCATCTGATAAAGAGCAGGCGAACTCTTATAAAGGGTATTCAACGCCTGAATGCATTTGGCAAGTCCCTCCGGCATATCAGTCCCCGGTGCCATCATTTTACAGCCAGGATGCACCATCATATAAGAATAAGCCTCTCTCACCTGTGCCAGCTTCTGCTTCTCATCTCCCGGAAGTTTCGCCATAAACTCATTCAGGCTTCCCACATCTCTGTTTCCAAGAGTCAGAATATAATGCTCAGAATATGCATATAAGGTGGACAAAGTCAGCTGGTCATGATAATTCTTCCGCAAAATCGGATCCACAGACAGATAAAAGAGGAAATCTCTTGTCCATCCGCCACTCCACTTATAATCAAATCCAATGTGATCACTTTCCACACTGTCAGTCAGCTCTGGCCACAGACCATCCTCCTGTGCGATCAGAAGTGCCCCTGGATCACGCTTCTTCAAAATAGAATTCAGATGCTTCAGAAATTCAATGGCTTGAAGATTCTCATTGGAGCCATACATATTCGGCGTCCATCCATCCTTTCTTCCATAATCCAGATAAAGCATGGCATCCACATCATCCATACGAAGACCGTCCACATGGAAAACCTCCAGCCAGAAACAGGCATTGGAAATCAGGAAATCCATTACCATAGGGCTGTCATAATTATAAAGCATGGTGCCCCACATCGGGTGGACTGCCATTTCCGGGTCTTTCACTTCATAAAGGGGCGTTCCGTCAAATTTCTCCAGACCGCCTGCGTATCTCGGGAACTGAGCCGGTGACCAGTCAAGGATCACGCCTATTCCCACCTGATGAAGCTCATCTACCAGCGCTGCAAATTCTGCTGGTGTGCCATAACGTGTGCTGACTGCAAAGTATGCAGATGTAGGGTATCCGTCTGAGCCATCCTCCAGAAATTCCATAACCGGATGAAGTTCCACATGAGTATATCCCTTTTCTTTCGCAAAAGCCACCAGCTCTTTTCCTGATTTCCACTGTCCCAGACTTGTCTCATAAATGGAAACCGGCTGCCTGCGGTCGTCGTATTTCTTACGTTCAGCCATCCAGCTGCTGTCGTTCCATGTAAAATCAGAAACATCTGCCACAACAGAATTCCACAACGGTGCAGGCTGGGTTCTGTTTCCATAAGGATCTGCCTTCTGAAGGAGCACATCCCCTTTCGCCTTAATTTCATAACGATAGGCATCTCCCGCCTTTACTCCCGGGATAAAAAGTTCAAAAAGGCCTGACATGGGCATCTTGTGCATGGGGAGTGCTCTGCCATCCCAATTATTGAATTCGCCAACCACACTTACCCGAACTGCATTGGGTGCCCACACTGCGAAATGAGTGCCTGCTACCCCATTCATCACCATGGGATGTGCGCCCATTTTCTTATAGGCTTCATAATATACGCCGCCAAGGAAGGCTCTTTCATCCTCTTCTGTGAGAAGTCCGCCAAATGCGTAGGCATCCTTAAAGTTCTTCGTCTCCTTCTCAAACTCTACCTGAAATTCATAATCCGGAATTCTTCTGCCTGGGATCAGCACTGCATAATAGCCAGCCTCGTCCTCCAGCTCCATTTCATATTTCGTGCGCCCTGTAACCACTGCCGCAGCTCTGGCTTCCGGAAAAAAGCCCTGTATCAGCACACCATCCGGTGTCAGTCTCGGTCCCATCACATCTCTTGGCGCTGTCTCTTCCCCGTATACAACCGCTTCAATTTCTGGCCAGTCCATATAATCATATACTGTTTTGCTCATAAGTCTCTCCATTTCCCCGCCAATTTTCACGGACTGTCGGATTTCCGGAAAATATGTTAATATTGTTATATTTTTCCCATCGATCCGACCATAATTTTGATATTTCTATTTTACCATTTTAAGCGGGAAAAAGAAAGAAATTTGTTTGACAAATACACCCCTCTGCGTTAAATTATTGGTATATGATTTTGAAAACACCTAAGGAGGATTTTTCAATGAGTAATCGAAACTACGACGTAACTTCACTTGGCGAGCTTCTCATCGATTTCACAGAGAATGGAACCAGCGCGCAGGGCAACCCGATCATGGAAGCGAACCCGGGCGGAGCTCCATGTAATGTTCTGGCTATGCTTGAGCGCCTTGGCAAGAAGACCGCTTTTATCGGAAAAGTTGGAAAGGATATGTTCGGAAACCAGCTGAAGGCTGCTGTTGAAGAAGTTGGAATTGATACAAGAGCTCTTATTATGGATGAAGAAGTACATACCACACTGGCATTTGTCCACACCTATCCGGATGGAGACAGAGACTTCTCTTTCTATCGTAATCCAGGTGCTGACATGATGCTGACTATGGATGAGGTTCCAGACGACCTGATCCGCGATTCCCGCATTTTCCATTTCGGAACTCTCTCTTCTACCCATGAGGGCGTACGTGAAGCTACACGTCATGCCATTGAGGTAGCAAAAGAAGCCGGCTGTATCATCACCTTTGACCCCAATCTGCGCCCGCCACTCTGGAAATCCCTTGAGGATGCCCGCGTCGAGATTGAATACGGTCTTACCAAATGTGACGTTCTGAAGATTTCTGACAACGAAGTGGAATTCCTTTTCGATACTACAGACTATGACAAGGGTGCTGCACTGATCGAAGAGAAATATCACATTCCGCTGGTTCTTATCACCATGGGTAAAGACGGAAGCCGTGCTTATTACAAGGGACGCCGCGTAGAATGCGCTCCATTCCTTCAGGAGCACACCATTGAGACCACAGGTGCCGGAGACACCTTCTGTGCCAGCATCCTGAACTATGTTCTGGAGCACGGTCTTAAGGATCTTACAGATGAGAATCTTATGGAAATGCTTACCTTTGCTAACGCAGGCGCTTCCCTTATTACTACCCGCAAGGGTGCTCTCCGTGTCATGCCAACTCGCGAAGAAGTTAAGGAATTTATTGCAAAGAGCGGCAGATAAATATGTAGCTTTGAATCGCAATTTTTAATTAAAGCAAAAACAGGAATCGCTAATCTGAAATTTAGTGGTTCCTGTTTTATTATTAGAATATTTTATATATTATTGTTAAATTTCTCAGTTGTGTTCTTCTATCATAACTGTTATAATCATCGTATGGGTGTTGCCATAACGGTAGGCGGTTAGTCCTTCAACAGAGGGACTGTGACCCTCTGATTACATAGAAACCCTGAAAGGGAATTCAGTGGAAAGGAGGGCTAGGCCAATGAGTATTATTGACTTTATAGCAGTTGTAAGCTTCGGCTTAACCTGCTTTACAATAGGATACACATTGGGTAAAGATGTAAATAATACACAAAAATAGCCGCCCTGTCTGTAAACTAAGCGGCAATTTTTGCTAACCAGTATATGGGCTAACCGTCTATCGGCAACACTCTTTTTCTATACTTATATTAACATTCTGTTGTCTTAATGTCAATTATCTATATTCGAATTTATTTCACCACGCGAACCTTTGAAACACCCTCAATAGCCTTCAGTGCATCCAGTGCCTCTGCGGAAGCCGCACTCTCCAGATCGATCAGAGTATACGCATACTCACCTTTACTCTTGTTTGTCATATCTGCAATGTTCAGGCCCTCAGCACCAAGAATTTTGGTCAGCTGGCTGATCATGTTAGGAATGTTCTTATGTGTAATGGCAATACGTCCAACTGCTACGCAGGTACCCATATCACAGTTCGGGAAGTTTACGGAGTTTTTGATATTACCATTCTCAAGGAAATCACGAACCTCCTTCACAGCCATAACTGCACAGTTCTCCTCAGATTCCTCTGTGGATGCTCCAAGATGAGGAGTTACCAGAATGCCCTCATGACCTGCAACTGTATGGTTGGCAAAGTCTGTTACATACTTTTTCACCTTGCCGCTGTTCAGCGCCTCAATCAGTGCATCCTCATCAACCAGAAGGTCACGGGCAAAGTTCAAAAGTACAACACCGTCTTTCATCTTCTCGAAAGCTTCTTTGTTGATCATCTTCTTTGTGGAATCCAGAAGCGGTACATGTACAGTAATATAATCACACTTGCTGTAAATCTCATCTAGGCTCTTGCTGTGCTTAATAGTACGGGAAAGGTTCCATGCTGCATCGATGGAAATGTATGGATCATATCCATAAACCTCCATACCAAGGGAAGCTGCTGCATTTGCCACCATGCTTCCGATAGCACCAAGACCGATGATACCAAGCTTTTTGCCCATGATCTCACAGCCTGCAAACTGTTTCTTCTGTTTCTCAGCAAGCTTATCAATATCTTCCTGGTCTTTTTCTCTCTGTACCCACTCAATACCTCCCACAATGTCACGGGAAGCAAGAAGCATACCGGCAAGAACCAGCTCCTTTACACCATTTGCATTGGCTCCAGGAGTATTAAATACGACGATGCCTTTCTCTGCACACTCTTTCACCGGAATGTTATTGACTCCGGCTCCGGCACGTGCGATCACAGCAACACTCTCCGGCAACTCCATGTCATGCATCTTGGCACTTCTTACAAGAACTGCCTGGCAGTCATCCAGAGTATCTGCTTTTTTATAATTATCATCAAAAATGTCCAGGCCTTTCTGGGCAATAGGATTCAGACAATGATACTGAAACATCAGGCATTTTCCTCCTCAAACTTTTTCATGAATGCAACCAGCGCTTCCACACCAGCCTTTGGCATTGCGTTATAAATACTTGCTCTCATACCGCCAACGGTTCTGTGGCCTTTCAGGTTCACAAGACCTGCCTTGGCAGCCTCAGCAACGAATTTCGCATCCATCTCTTTATCTCCTGTTACAAAAGGAACATTCATAAGAGAACGGTCTTTCGGAACAACGGTGCCATGGAAAAGCTTGCTGGAATCAAGGAAATCGTAAAGGATCTTTGCTTTCTCCTCGTTGCGTTTCTTCATCTCTTCCAGACCGCCCATTTTTTTCAGCCATTTGAAAACTTTACCGCATACGTAGATGCAATATGCATTCGGTGTATTATAAAGGGAACCAGCGTCTGCATGTGTCTTATAGGTAAGCATGGTAGGTGTTCCCGGAAGAACATCTTCTGTGATCAGATCCTCGCGGATAATGGCGATTACCATACCTGCAGGTCCGATGTTCTTCTGAACGCCGCCATAGATAATACCATATTTGCTTACATCAACCGGCTCGGAAAGGAAACAGGAGGATACATCTGCCACAAGTGTTTTGCCCTTTGTATTTGGAAGCTCTTTGAACTTGGTTCCATAAATGGTGTTGTTCTCACAGATATAAACATAGTCTGCATCCGGGCTGATCGGCAGATCGCTGCAATCCGGAATGTAAGAGAAAGTCTTATCCTCGGAAGAAGCAATCTTGTTTGCTTTTCCGTATTTCTGTGCTTCCTGGTATGCTTTCTTTGCCCACTGACCGGTTACAATGTAGTCAGCCACCTTATTTTTCATAAGGTTCATTGGGATCATGGCAAACTGCTGGGAAGCGCCGCCCTGAAGGAAAAGTACCTTATAGTTGTCCGGAATATTCATCAGCTCACGAAGATCCTTCTCAGCTGTGTCAATGATTTCCTGGAATGCAGCACTTCTGTGGCTCATTTCCATAACGGACATGCCGGTACCATTGTAATCCATCATTTCATCTGCGACTTCTTTCAACACCTCTTCTGGAAGGACCGCCGGTCCTGCGGAAAAATTGTACACTCTGCTCATTTCTTCACATCCTCCTCATCAAATACCTCGTCTAAACTTGCTCCTGCAGGAACCATAGGATATACGCTTAAATCCTGGTCGATCCAGCAATCGAGAACTACCGGACCCTCTGATGAAAGCGCCATCTTAAGTGCAGGCTCTACTTCTTCCATCTTCGTAACACGGATTGCTTTTGCTCCCATTGCTTCAGAAACTTTCACGAAGTCCACACCATCATTTAAGATGGTCTGAGAATATCTTTGTTCATAGAACAGAGTCTGCCACTGACGTACCATTCCCAGAACATGATTGTTCAGAATAATCTGGACAAGAGGTTTGCCGCAGCGAACTGCCGTGGCGATCTCGTTCATGTTCATACGGAAACAGCCGTCTCCTGCTATATTTACCACGGTTTTGTCCGGGCAGCCCATCTTTGCTCCGATTGCTGCGCCAAGGCCGTAACCCATGGTGCCAAGCCCTCCTGATGTCAGGAAGGTTCTCGGCTCCTTAAATTTGAAATACTGGGCAGCCCACATCTGGTGCTGTCCTACATCTGTGGAAACGATTGCATCTCCATCTGTCAGTTCATAAAGCTTCTGGATCACGTAGGGTCCGGTAAGCTGGGAATGATCGTAATTCAGCGGATACTTAGCTTTCATATCCTGAATATGCTGTACCCATTCATCATGGCGCTTCTCCGGGATTTTCTCAAGGAGAAGCTTCAGCACTTCCCTCAGATCTCCGATCACGGAGGCATCAACTGCAATATTCTTGTTGATTTCCGCTGCATCTACATCAATCTGCAGGATCTTTGCCTTCGGTGCGAAGGTCTTTGTATCTCCTGTCACACGGTCGCTGAAGCGTGCACCAAGAGTGATCAGAAGGTCACACTCGCACATTGCGTAGTTGGAAGTTTTGGTTCCATGCATTCCAACCGGACCTGTGTAAAGCTCATCCTCTCCGGAAAAAGCCCCTTTTCCCATAAGGCTGTCGCAGACCGGAGCCTGGATCTTGTGGGCAAGTGCACGGACTTCTTCAGATGCATCTGCGATCACAGCACCGCCGCCAACAAAAATAAATGGCTTTTTCGCTGCTGCGATCATCTGGGCTGCTGTATCCACATCCTTCGGACGGATGGTGTCAACCTTCGGCTCTACGGCTGTGATGGTGTGACGGATATATTCACATTTTGCTGCGGTTACGTCCTTTGGCACATCTACGAGTACCGGACCAGGACGACCGCTTTTGGCGATGATAAAAGCTTTGCGGATGGTGTCTGCAAGTTTTGTTACATCTTTGACAATATAGCTGTGTTTTGTCACAGGCATTACAATGCCTGCGATATCAACTTCCTGGAAGGAATCTTTTCCAAGAAGGGCAGTTCCAACATTACAGGTAATTGCTACCACAGGAACAGAGTCCATACACGCGGTGGCAATTCCGGTTACCAGGTTGGTTGCACCTGGGCCGGAAGTTGCCAGACACACGCCGACCTTTCCTGTCGCACGGGCGTAACCGTCTGCCGTGTGGGAAGCTCCCTGCTCATGGGAAGTAAGTACATGTTTAATTTTATCACTGTATCGGTAAAGGGCGTCATAAACGTTCAGAATAGCTCCGCCTGGATATCCGAAAACAGTATCCACACTTTGCTCCAGCAAACATTCTATGATGATCTCCGCTCCTGTAAGCTGCAATTTCATTTCCTCCTGGTATATTATACTGTAAAAATCCCGGACATTTGCTATGAAAGAACCATGCTTTCATGAACCATAATTCCATTCACATGTCCGGATAAGAATCTTATTATTTCGCTTTCGGAACCTCGAGGATCGCACCGCGGTTTCCGGAAGTAACCATTGCTGCATATCTTGCCAGGTATCCGGTTGTAACCTTCGGCTCTCTCGGCTGCCATTTTGCTTTTCTTGCTGCAAGCTCTTCATCAGAAACCTTCAGTTCCAGCTTCAGTTCCGGAATATTGATGCTGATGATATCCCCTTCCTCAACAAGGGCGATGGGACCGCCTACTGCTGCCTCTGGTGAAACATGTCCGATGGAAGCGCCTCTGGATGCACCACTGAAACGTCCATCTGTAATAAGGGCTACAGAAGAGCCAAGTCCCATACCTGCGATTGCAGAGGTAGGATTCAGCATTTCTCTCATTCCAGGACCACCCTTCGGTCCTTCATAACGGATGACAACAACGTCACCTTCTACGATCTTGCCGCCTTTGATTGCTGCGATTGCGTCTTCCTCGCAGTCAAAAACTCTTGCAGGTCCTTCATGAACCATCATCTCCGCAACAACTGCAGAACGTTTTACAACGCTTCCGTCTGGTGCAAGATTGCCCCGAAGTACAGCAAGTCCGCCTGTGGTGCTGTATGGATTGTCGATCGGGCGGATTACTTCCGGGTTCAGGTTTACACAGTCCTTGATATTCTCGCCTACTGTTTTTCCGGTTACAGTCATGCATTCTGTGTGAAGGAGTCCCTTCTTATTCAGCTCGTTCATAACTGCGTATACGCCGCCTGCTTCGTTCAGGTCTTCCATGTAGGTAGGGCCTGCAGGTGCAAGGTGGCAGATATTCGGAGTCTTTGCACTGATTTCATTTGCAAAGCTGATATCGAAATCCCAGCCAATCTCATGTGCAATTGCCGGAAGATGAAGCATACTGTTTGTGGAACAGCCAAGAGCCATATCTACCGTAAGGGCATTCAGAAGTGCCTCTTTTGTCATAATATCTCTTGGACGGATGTTGCGGCGGTACATTTCCATAACCTGCATTCCTGCATGCTTTGCAAGACGGATACGCTCGGAATATACAGCCGGGATGGTTCCGTTTCCTTTCAGTCCCATACCAAGAACCTCAGTAAGGCAGTTCATACTGTTTGCAGTGTACATACCGGAACAGGAACCGCAGGTCGGACATGTTTTGTTCTCACACTCAATCAGGCCTTCCTCTGTAAGCTTGCCTGCTGCGTAAGCACCAACAGCCTCAAACATGCTGGATAGACTTGTCTTGTGTCCGTTTAAGTGACCAGCCAGCATCGGGCCTCCGCTTACGAATACGGTAGGAACGTTGATTCTGGCTGCTGCCATCAGAAGTCCCGGTACGTTCTTGTCACAGTTCGGGATCATAACAAGAGCATCAAACTGGTGAGCCAATGCCATGGCCTCTGTGGAATCTGCGATCAGGTCTCTTGTTACAAGAGAATATTTCATACCGATATGTCCCATTGCAATACCGTCACAGACAGCGATTGCAGGGAACATGACCGGAGTTCCTCCAGCCATTGCCACGCCAAGCTTTACGGCCTGTGCGATTTTATCCAGGTTCATGTGGCCTGGTACGATCTCATTATAGGAACAAACGATTCCTACTAATGGACGCTCCATTTCTTCTTTTGTCATTCCAAGGGCATTGAACAGGGAACGGTGAGGTGCCTGCTGTGTGCCTGTTTTTACTGCGTCACTTCTCATAACTTGTATCTCCTTTTTGCTTCATAGCCGGGAAAAATGATCCATTTGCTTTTTGTTTATTTCGAATTCTAAATTTCCTTAGCGATCAGGTCACCCATCTCTTTCGTTCCAACCAGAGTGCATCCCTCAGACATAATGTCACCGGTACGGTATCCGGCAGTCAGAACCTTCTGTACAGCAGTCTCAACTACATTTGCTTCCTCATCCAGATCCAGGGAAAAACGAAGCATCATGGCTGCGGAAAGGATGGTTGCGATCGGGTTGGCCTTATTCTGACCTGCAATATCAGGTGCAGAGCCATGGCTTGGCTCATAAAGACCAAATTTTGTCTCGTTCAGGCTGGCAGAGGAAAGCATTCCGATAGATCCTGTCACCATGCTGGCCTCATCAGAAAGAATATCGCCGAACATATTCTCAGTGAGAATAACATCAAACTGCTTGGGATCTCTCACCAGCTGCATTGCACAGTTGTCAACCAGCATATGCTCAAGAGTAACTTCCGGGTAATCCTTCGCTACCTCTTCTACTACTTTTCTCCAAAGTCTGGAGGAATCCAGAACATTTGCCTTGTCAACGCTTGTTACTTTTTTGCGGCGTTTCATGGCAATGTCAAATGCCTTGATGGCAATTCTGCGAATCTCGTTTTCGTTGTAGGAAAGGGTATCGATGGCTTTCTTTACACCGTTCTCTTCTACTGTTTTTCTTTCGCCAAAATAAAGACCGCCTGTAAGCTCTCGTACGATGATCATGTCAAATCCGTCTCCAATGATCTCATCGCGAAGAGGGCATGCTGCACGAAGTTCGTTGTATAAATATGCAGGGCGAAGGTTTGCAAAAAGATTCAGTGCCTTACGAATGGCAAGAAGTCCTGCCTCCGGGCGTTTGGATGGCTCCAGCTTATACCATGGGGATGTCTTGGCATCTCCACCGATAGAGCCCATAAGAACTGCATCAGAAGCTTTCGCTGTAGCGATTGCCTCGTCTGTAAGCGGTACTCCATGTACATCAATGGAAGCTCCGCCTAAAAGTACTTCAGAATAAGAAAAAGTATGTCCATATTTCTCACATACTTTGTCCAGAACTTTTTTTGCTTCTGCAACGATTTCCGGACCGATTCCGTCTCCGGGGATCAGTGAAATGTTGTAATTCATAATAATTTCCTCTCCTTCGTTTCTGAATGCCAGCGGAAAATCACCTCTCGCCTGACACCAATGGATAATTGTTATTATAATAACGCACTTTCTTTAATATTTCAACATGTTAAAGTAAAAAACTGTCAAAAAACTGCCTTTTTTCCCATTCTCAAAAAACATTCACGGAAGAAAAAAGGCCCCATCCCTTTATGGAATGAAGCCTGTTCTTAGTTTCTGTCATATTCGGATGAATCTGATTATGCAGAAGCCTGCTCTGCTTTCTCAACTTCGGCAATTGCCTGTTTCCTCATAGGGATACGGCAGTTCTTATTGTTACCGAACTCTACGATCACGTCTTCTTCTGTCATGTCGATGATGACACCGTAGAAGCCGCTTGTAGTTACAATACTGTCACCTACAGCCATATCGCTGAGCATCGCCTGTACTCTCTTCTGCTCTTTCTTCTGAGGTCTGATCATCAGAAAATACATAATACCGAAAAGTACAACCAGCCATACGATGGTAAATCCCATACTCATTCCGCTTGATGCGTCCATTTGCTATTCCTCCTGTATCTTACTATCACGCCCTGTCTTTTTCACCAGCGCATTATAGTATATAATACACAAAATAATTTGATTCTTCAAGTATTTTTCCGATTTTTTATATTAATTTCATTTACTATATCTGCTGTTAATTTTTCCCTCTTCAAAACCAGCCAGTCGCATTTCTTTATATTCTGCAAAATTGCCCTGATCCAGTGCATCCCTGATTTCCTCCATCAGGTGATTGTAGAAGTAAAGATTGTGAAGCACGCAAAGGCGCATTCCCAACATTTCTTTCGCTTTCAGAAGGTGGCGGATATAGGCTCTGCTGTAATGCTGACAGGCAGGACACTGACATCCCTCTTCGATTGGGGACGGATCCAATTCATATTTCGCATTAAACAGATTCAGCTTGCCGCGATTGGTGTAAACATGTCCATGACGTCCGTTACGGCTTGGATATACACAGTCAAAGAAGTCGATTCCTCTTGCGACTCCTTCCAGAATATTAGCAGGAGTACCTACTCCCATCAGATAGGTAGGTTTGTTCTGCGGAAGGTGAGGCACGACTTCGTCCAGAATATGATACATCTGCTCATGAGTTTCCCCAACTGCAAGACCGCCAACTGCGTAGCCGTCCAGATCCAGTTTGGAAATGGTATCTGCATGCGCAATACGGATATCTGCATAGATAGCTCCCTGATTGATTCCGAAAAGCAGCTGCTCTTTATTCACTGTATCCGGCAGTCCGTTCAGTCTGGACATCTCTGCCTTGCAGCGCTCCAGCCATCTGGTAGTGCGGTCTACAGAAGCCTGTACATATTCTCTGCTTGCCACGCTGCTTGGACATTCGTCAAATGCCATGGCAATGGTGGAACCCAGATTAGACTGGATCTGCATACTCTCCTCTGGTCCCATAAAAATCTTATGACCGTCAATGTGGGACTGGAAATAGACCCCCTCTTCCTTGATCTTACGAAGTCCTGCCAGGGAAAACACCTGAAAGCCGCCGGAATCAGTGAGAATCGGTCTGTCCCAGACCATAAATTTGTGAAGTCCGCCAAATTCCTTGATCAGCTTGTCTCCTGTTCTTACATGGAGATGATAGGTATTGGAAAGCTCAACCTGGGTTCCGATATCCTTCAGATCCATGGTGGATACTGCACCCTTGATGGCTCCAACAGTTCCCACGTTCATAAACACAGGTGTCTGGATAGTTCCATGTACTGTCTCAAACTGGGCACGCTTGGCACGGCCTTCTGTTTTCATAAGTGTATATTTTGCCATATATGAATCCTTTCTTTTTTAAGTCTTTATCTTCAAAAAAATTTCTGTTTCTGCTGCCCTGCAAAGACATTTTTCTTTTTACACTTACAAAAGAGTGTAAAACCACGGCAGAAAACTTCATATATTATAGCCCGAAATAACCGAAAATTCAACACTTGTGCAAAGAATCCTTGTTAAACTTTTACATTGTCATTTAAGCCGGGGTATCGTATAATATTACGGAATATTTGCATTTGAATTTTTCACATATAAATAAGAAGATTTAAGGTTACTGTTCACTGGTAACATTCCGCGAGGTGTTTTTTGTGAACAAAGTTCACAGAAAACCCGAGAGTTGCGGCGCGAAATCATGCAAAGCATGATTTCTGTGCATCGCGAAGCGTGTTACTGTAAACGAAGTGAACAGTAACGATTTAAGCACATATGCAACAGATGAGGAGGCATATTCTTTACATGAGCAACAAATACACATTAGGAATTGACATTGGTTCCACCACTGTCAAAATTGCAATACTTGATGAAAACGACACCCTGCTTTTCGCAGATTACCAGCGTCATTTCGCCAACATCCAGGAAACACTGGCAGAGCTTCTGGCGAAAGCTTATGGCAAACTTGGAGAACTTACCCTTCATCCGGTAATCACAGGCTCCGGCGGACTTACCCTCGCCAACCACCTTGGCGTTCCTTTTGTACAGGAGGTAATTGCGGTATCCACTTCTCTTCAGAAAATTGCGCCCCAGACTGATGTTGCCATCGAGCTTGGCGGTGAGGATGCCAAGATCATCTACTTCGAGGGCGGCAATATTGAACAGCGTATGAATGGTATCTGCGCAGGCGGTACCGGTTCTTTCATTGATCAGATGGCTTCCCTGCTTCAGACAGATGCCACCGGACTGAATGAATATGCGAAGAATTACAAGGCGCTTTATCCCATCGCAGCTCGCTGCGGCGTATTTGCCAAGACTGACATCCAGCCTCTGATCAACGACGGCGCCACCAAGGAGGATCTTTCCGCTTCCATTTTCCAGGCAGTTGTAAACCAGACCATTTCCGGTCTTGCCTGCGGCAAGCCGATCCGCGGTCATGTTGCATTTCTCGGCGGTCCCCTTCACTTTCTGGATCAGCTGAAGGCTGCCTTTATCCGTACCCTGAAGCTGGATGACGAGCACGCTATCACACCTGAGAATTCCCATCTTTTCGCAGCTATGGGTTCTGCTATGAATGCGAAGGATGAGGTAACCGTTTCCCTTACAGATATGACAAACCGCCTGAAGAACTCCATCAAACTGGATTTCGAGGTGGAACGTATGGAGCCTCTGTTTGCCACGGAGGAAGACTATGAGGCATTTAACAAGCGTCAGAGTGCCTATCAGGTAAAGAAGGGTGACCTTTCCCAGTATCACGGCAACTGCTATCTGGGTATTGATGCAGGTTCCACCACCACCAAGACTGCTCTTGTAGGTGAGGACGGAACCCTGCTTTACTCCTTCTACAGCAATAATAACGGAAGCCCGCTTAAGACAGCCATCCGTTCTATCCAGGAGATCTACAGCATTCTTCCTGAAGATGCACACATTGCGTTTTCCTGTTCCACAGGTTACGGCGAGGCGCTGATGAAGGCTGCTCTGCTGCTGGATGAGGGGGAAGTTGAGACCGTTTCCCACTACTATGCGGCTGCTTTCTTTGACCCGGAGGTTGACTGTATTGTAGATATCGGCGGACAGGATATGAAATGCATCAAGATCCGTAATCAGACCGTAGACAGCGTACAGCTGAACGAGGCATGTTCCTCTGGCTGTGGTTCCTTTATCGAAACCTTTGCCAAGTCTCTGAATTACTCCGTACAGGATTTTGCCAAGGCTGCCCTGTTTGCAGAGCACCCCATTGACCTTGGAACAAGATGTACTGTATTTATGAACTCCAAAGTAAAGCAGGCCCAGAAGGAAGGCGCATCCGTAGCTGATATTTCTGCAGGTCTTGCATACTCTGTTATTAAGAATGCGCTTTACAAGGTTATCAAGGTTTCCGATGCCAAAGAGCTGGGACGTCATATTGTGGTACAGGGTGGAACCTTCTACAACGACGGTGTACTTCGAAGCTTTGAGCGTATAGCAGGCTGTGAAGCTATTCGTCCTGACATTGCCGGTATTATGGGGGCTTTCGGTGCTGCCCTCATTGCCAAGGAGCGCTACCACGCAGAAGGCCGTGAAACCACCATGCTTTCCATTGACAAGATCAACGAGCTGAAATATACCACCTCCATGGCCAACTGCCACGGATGTACCAATAACTGTCGTCTTACCATCAACAAATTCACTGGCGGGCGTCAGTTCGTAAGCGGTAACCGCTGTGAGCGCGGTATTGGTAAGGAGAAGAATAAGGATCATATCCCCAACCTTTATGAATACAAGTACAAACGGCTTTTCTCCTATCCGCCTCTTTCTCCGGATAAAGCTCCCCGGGGAAAAGTTGGTATTCCGCGAGTTTTAAATATGTTTGAGAATTATCCTTTCTGGTATACCTTCTTTACTAAGCTGAAATATCAGGTAGTGCTTTCTCCTACCTCTACTAGAAAGATTTATGAGCTGGGCATTGAATCCATTCCAAGCGAATCCGAGTGCTATCCAGCCAAGCTTGCCCACGGACATGTGACCTGGCTGATCAAAAATGGTGTGAAATTCATTTTCTATCCGTGTATCCCTTACGAGCGAAATGAATTCCCGGATGCAGTCAACCATTACAACTGCCCTATCGTTACCTCTTATGCAGAGAATATTAAGAACAATGTGGACGAGCTTCACGATCCGTCCATTACCTTTATGAATCCGTTCCTGGCCCTGACCTCTGAAGAGATCGTTACAAAGAGACTGACTGAGATTTTCCCGGATATCCCGGAATCTGAGGTGAAGGAAGCCGCTCACAAGGCATGGGAGGAAATGGCTGCCGTACATAAGGACATTGAGAAAAAAGGTGAGGAGACACTTCAGTACCTGAAGGAGACAGGCCGCCGGGGCATCGTTCTGGCTGGTCGTCCTTACCATATTGACCCTGAGATTCATCACGGTATCCCGGATCTGATCAACAGCTATGGTGTGGCAGTCCTCACTGAGGATTCTGTTTCCCATCTGGTACCTGTTGAGCGCCCGATCCGTGTCAATGACCAGTGGATGTACCACTCCAGACTGTATGCAGCAGCAAACTTTGTGAAAACCCGTGATGATCTGGATCTGATCCAGCTGAACTCCTTTGGCTGCGGACTTGACGCGGTCACCACCGATGAGGTTTATGAAATTCTGGATGGCAGCGGCAAGATTTATACCTGCCTGAAAATTGATGAGGTTAACAACCTTGGTGCCGCAAGGATCCGTGTCAGATCCCTTCTTGCAGCCCTCCGTGCAAAGGATGCTCAGAAAAGGGAGCGCACCATTAAACCATCTTCTATCGAGAAGGTTTCGTTTACTAAGGAGATGCGCAAGGATTACACCATCCTCTGCCCGCAGATGTCACCGGTGCACTTTTCCTTATTGGAAGCCGCTTTTAATGCAAACGGTTATCATCTGGAGGTGCTTCCAAATGACAACAAGCATGCCGTAGACGTAGGTCTGAAATATGTAAATAATGATGCCTGCTATCCTTCCCTGATCGTTGTGGGACAGATTATGGACGCTCTTTTATCAGGCAAATACGACCTGAACAAGACTGCAGTTATCATGTCCCAGACAGGCGGTGGATGCCGTGCATCCAACTATATTGCTTTTATCCGCCGTGCCCTTAAGAAAGCGGGAATGGAACAGGTTCCGGTTATCTCCCTTAACCTTAGCGGTCTGGAGAGCAACCCTGGATTTAAGCTTACTCTTCCGCTGGTGAAGGCTGTTGTGTATGCCGCTGTGTTTGGTGATATTCTTATGAAATGTATTTACCGCATGCGCCCATATGAACTGGAGAAGGACATTGTAAACCGCAAGCACAAGATCTGGGAAAAACGTGTGATTGCATTTCTTACCGGCAGCTCATTAAGCCACAGCCAGTTTAAGAAAATGTGCCGGGAAATGGTTCACGATTTCGATACCATCCCGATCAGTGATGAGAAGAAGCCTCGTGTTGGTATTGTAGGTGAGATCCTGGTTAAATTCCTTCCGGCTGCAAACAATCACCTTGCAGAGCTTCTGGAAGCCGAAGGGGCTGAGCCTGTGGTACCGGATCTGATCGACTTTATGTCTTACTGCTTCTACAATCAGAATTTCAAGGTCGACAATCTTGGATTTAAGAAATCCAAGGCATTCTTTGGAAATATAGGTATTAAGGCAATCGACTGGGTTCGTAAGACTGCAAATGAGGCACTTGCGGAAAGCCGTCATTTCCATCCGACTGCGGACATTCGCGACCTGGCAAATATGGCACGCCCCATTGTTTCCGAGGGTAACCAGACTGGCGAGGGATGGTTCCTGACCGGTGAAATGATGGAACTGATCCATGATGATGTTCCGAATATTGTTTGTATCCAGCCGTTCGGCTGCCTGCCGAACCACATTGTTGGTAAGGGTGTTATCAAAGAGATCCGCCGTCAGTATCCGAAGGCAAACATTGCAGCCATCGACTACGACCCGGGTGCAAGTGAAGTAAACCAGCTGAACCGAATTAAACTGATGCTTTCTACTGCACAGAAGAATTTGAAGGCAGAAGAGACGAAGAATAACAACTAACCTCGGTTCGTATTCCGAAAAAAATACAAAAAGAAAGCCCTCAGAGTTGCCGCTCTGAGGGCTTTCGTGCTGCATACATTGAACATATCGCTTCTTTCTTGCCGAATGGCATTATAACCTATGCATATCTAAAAGTCAATATATTATAATTTTAATAGCATATTTAAAAACCATGTTCTAAAACGGCAGTTTCCCTGCAATTTTCTTCAGGTAGGCTCCGCCTGGCATCATGGCAAACTGCTCATCAGATGGCTTGCTCACTGCCAGATATACAATA
The DNA here is from genome assembly GCF_015668065.1 of Ruminococcus sp. 1001713B170207_170306_F1. Classification (NCBI taxonomy): domain Bacteria; kingdom Bacillati; phylum Bacillota; class Clostridia; order Eubacteriales; family Oscillospiraceae; genus Ruminococcus; species Ruminococcus sp. 1001713B170207_170306_F1. The sequence goes on from NZ_JADPEX010000001.1 coordinate 317,428, forward strand.
AAATAGGCAGCCATTCCAAGAACCACTGCGATTCCAAGGCTGATAAAATTGGAATGGATCAGCTTATAAATTCCATAATAGGAAAATCCAGCCACTACAGCCATAGGCACAGATGCCAGAAGTGGATTCAGATAAGCACTTCTCCATGGATTTTTGTACTGCATATACTGTTTCATCGCCCGCTCGTTCAGCAGACACATAACAACCGCATAAATAATCATAGCCACTACAATGGCATATACGCCAAGGTCAGTTGCAAACAGCAGAATTGCCATGGCGATCACATCCACCACCAGGGCAATTGCCGCATTGATCATGGGGATATTGGGCTTTCCGATTCCCTGCAGCACACCATTGGAAATATTGGAATTTCCATTGAGGATGATGGTAATGACACCAAGCATCATCAGCTGAGCTGCTGCCCCCTCTGTTCGCGGAAACAGAAGTCTTGTGATCGGGCCGGCAAGAACTGCAAGTCCAACTGCACATGGAATGGAAATAAACATACTGATCCAGGTTGCGCGGTCAATCTTGTCTCTGGCACTGTCCATGTCCCTCTTGGCATACTGGGCAGAAACCTCCGGAATCATGGATGTGGGGGCTGTGCTTGCAAGCGTAAGGGGAATATTGATCAGGGTCATATAATAACCATATTCCGCATAAAGGCTTGTAATAGTGTCATGGTCAATTCCCTTAAAGCCCTGAATACCGGAATACATATAACTGTTAATAAAGCCGTTTACATTGTAAATAAAAGAGCTGAGGATGATCGGCATTACGATGAGAACGATATTCTTCATAACCTCACCGGTGGCCTCATCACGGGAATGGGTATCCCTTGCCAGTCTCTTTTTGATATTCTTTCGGTTTACCCAATATACAAAAAGCATGAAAAGTAATGCTGATGCAACTCCGGCACCGGTTCCCATAGTAGCTCCGGCAGCCCCCCAGGCATTTCGTACAGATTCCTCCGCACTACTGAATTTATTCAGCATGACAGTAGACATCAGGATTGCAAAAACCGCTACAAAACACTGTTCCACAATCTGGGACAATGAGGTAGGGAGCATGTTTCGATATGCCTGAAAATAACCTCGGAAGGTACCAAGAATTCCTGACAGGAAAATGGTTGGTGCCAGCATTTTCAGTGCAAGTCTGGCTCCGGACATGGATTCCGGCACCAGAATGGACGAACCGAAAAGACAAAAAAGTGCTACTACACCTCCCATTATGATTACATATAACAGCGCACAGTGAAATACCTTCTGGGCGTCTCTGTAACGTTTAAAAGCCAACTTTTCTGCCATAATCTTGGATACTGCCTGCGGAATGCTGAAAGAAGCGATCATCAGCAGGATAAAGTAAACATTCTGGGCATAATTGAAAAGACCCATACTGTTATTTCCAAGAGTATTGGAAAGCGGACTTTTATAGAGCATTCCGATGATCTTGGAGATCAATGCCGCGATCATCAGGAATGAAGCATTTTTTACAAGTGTGTTATCGTTCTTTTTCCCCATTTCTTATTGTTCCTTTTTGATATTTTCAATCTGCCAGTCAATGGGGGCAAGCCCGTTTTTCTCCAGAAATTCATTGGTCTGGCTGAAATGCCTGCATCCGAAAAATCCTCTTGACGCAGACAGCGGGCTTGGATGTGCAGCGGTGAGTACCAGCTGCTTCGGATTGTTCAGCATTGCCTTTTTCATCTGGGCAGGTCTTCCCCAGAGAAGATATACGATCGGGCGGTCCTGATCATTCAGGGTCTGGATAACCGCATCGGTAAACTGTTCCCAGCCGATTCCTCTGTGTGAAAACGCCTGGTGGGCGCGGACGGTCAGTACTGTATTCAGAAGAAATACGCCTTGTTTTGCCCATTTTTCCAGGCAGCCGTTGTCAGGAATATAACAGCCCAGGTCACTGTGAAGTTCTTTATAAATGTTTACCAGAGATGGGGGAATGTCTATATCTTCTCTTACAGAGAAGCAAAGGCCGTTGGCCTGTCCATCGTTATGATAGGGATCCTGACCCAGAATAACTACTTTTACATCGTTTAACGGTGTGTATTCGAAAGCATTAAACATATCCTGGGGCGGTGGGAATACTTTCCTGGTGCGGTATTCTTCCATTATTGTTTTATATAGTTTGGCATAATAGGGCTGATGAAATTCATTCTTCAGCGCGACCTGCCAGTCTCCTGATATCTGACCCATTTTAATTGCCACCTCATCTTTTGTATTTTACTATTTAGTTGATTAAAAGTTCTTCAATGCGGACGCATTTGGACAATGTGTATTACTCACTCGCCGGCGCAACGCTCCAGCGAACTAATCGCTAACTGCGACTAATGCGTTCGGGAGAGCCCTCACGCATAAGTCTCCGTAAGCGCTGGATTTCGCTTACGCTAAGAGCGCGCCTGAAATGGCTCGCTGGAGTAATACACATTGCCCAAATGCTGTGCACTGGCTGAGACTTGCTGGTTGATAAGAACTTTTAATGAAGATCTTCCCTTTCCAGCATCCAGCGATTTTGCAATGTATATTCGCAAGCCGCGCATTTCAGGAGCGGTTTTAGTGGAGGCGAGATCCATGACTTACGGAGACTTAGGCGCGAAGGCTCTCCTGAGCGTCTTAGTCGTAGTTAGTCATTAGCTTGCCGGAACGTTGCGACGCGCGGCGGTGAATATACATTGTGAAATCGCGTCCGGGATAACGACCAACCAATTAAATAGCAATTATATATTCTATCGTCTTACCGGAACACCTTTTTCAGCCAGGTAATCCTTCACCTGAGAAATTTCCAGTTCTTTATAGTGGAACAGGGAAGCTGCCAGAACTGCATCGGCACCGCCATCGGTAAGGCCTTCGTAGAAGTGCTCCAGAGTACCGGCACCACCGGAAGCGATGACCGGGATGGAGACGGCATCGGATACGGCACGGGTTAAAGGGATGTCGTAGCCAGCTTTGGTTCCGTCACAATCCATGCTGGTGAGAAGGATTTCTCCAGCGCCAAGAGCTTCCACTTTCTTCGCCCACTCAATGGCATCAATTCCTGTATCCAGACGACCGCCATGCTTATAGATATTCCAGCCGCCATCAGGACGACGCTTGGCGTCAATGGCAACTACTACACACTGGCTGCCGAATTTGTCTGCTGCCTCACGGATCAGCTCCGGACGGTCAATGGCTGCGGAGTTTACAGAAATCTTGTCTGCACCCTCGCGGAGCAGTCTCTTGAAATCATCTACAGTACGGATTCCGCCGCCAACTGTAAATGGAATGAATACGTTGGCTGCTACTTTTCGAACCATATCTACTACAGTGTCGCGCTGTTCGCAGGAGGCTGTAATGTCAAGAAATACTACTTCGTCAGCTCCTGCCGCATCGTATGCTTTCGCAATCTCTACCGGATCTCCGGCGTCTTTCAGATCTACGAAATTAACACCTTTTACCACACGTCCATTATTTACATCCAGACAGGGAATAATTCGTTTTGTAAACATGATCATGCCTCCTTCCCAAGCTTTGCAAAATTCTCCAGTATTTTCAGACCATATTTACTGCTCTTCTCCGGATGAAACTGGCAGGCGAATATGTTATCTTTTTCGACGGAAGCATGGATGGTTACACCATACTGGGTGGTGGCTTTCACAATCTCCGGCTCTTCTGCCTGAAGGTAGTAGGAATGAACGAAGTAGACGTAAGTCTCTTCCGGGATTCCTTTAAACAGGCGGCCATCATTCTGAAGATGAAGGGAGTTCCAACCCATATGAGGAATCTTAAGTCCTGGAGCCGGAGGAATTTTCACAATTTTCCCCTTCAGTAGTCCCAGCCCTTCCACTCCCGGAGTTTCATCGCTGGACTCAAAAAGGAGTTGCAACCCCAGACAGATTCCAAGGAATGGAGTTCCTTTCTCTGTAATCTTCTTGATCACAGGTACAAGTCCGAATTTATTCAGATTATTCATGGCATCTCCAAAGCTTCCAACCCCTGGAAGAATTACTTTATCTGCACTCAGTAATACCTGAGGATCTCTGGAAACTACAGTTTCCTCTCCAAGGTAATGAAGGGCTTTTTCCACACTCTTTATATTACCTGCATCATAGTCAATTATTGCTATCATTCGGGCTCCTCCTGTTGTCTGTTTTTCGTCAATACTGCGTCTATTGTGTTCAGCATTTTCTGCCATCATATAAATGCTTTTAATCAGCAAATACTGCCTTCTCAAAGCACAATATTGCTGAACATCCACTTTCATATTCTTACAGTATAACGCAAAAACAGGCGGTTGCAAAGAGCTAAATAAAACAATTATTTCCGATCCAGGGTAAACCAGAATTCCACCCCGTTATCAAAATTCTGAACACCGTACTGTTGATTCATACCTTCCATAATAGCCTTTACAATAGAAAGTCCGATTCCGCTTCCGCCATACTCTCTGGTGCGGGCTTTGTCTACCTTGTAGAACTTGTTCCACAAATTCGGGAGATCGGCCTCCGGGATTGGGGTTCCGGTATTAAATACCGTTACTTTCACTCTGTCTTCCTGTTTCTGGACTTTGATCTCCACAATTTTTTCTCCATCCAGATGATGCAGGGCATTGCTTACATAATTCGTCACAACTTCCTCTGTCTTAAACTCATCTGCCCAGACATAAAGAGGCTCTGTCTCATTAAAAATTACCCGGGCTTCTTTCTGCCTGATCATGATATCCATGGTGGAAAGAACGCCTTTGATCAATGCAGTCAGATCAAAACGTTCCATAACAGCTGCGTCTTTTCCTGATTCCAGCTGGTTCAGCGTAAGAAGATTTTTTACCAGCTTGTTCATCTTGGAGGCTTCATCAATAATGACGTCACAGTAAAAATCCATGCTTTCAGGATCATCATTGATATTCTCTTTCAGTCCCTCTGCGTATCCTTGTACAAGAGCGATTGGTGTTTTCAGTTCATGGGAAACATTGTCCAGAAATTCTTTTCGCATTTCATCGATCTTTACTTTATCCTCAATGTCTTTTTGTAGTTCATTGTTGGCAGATTTCAGCTCGGAAATGGTGTGCTCCAGCTGGCTGGACATTTTGTTAAAATTATCTCCCAGCACATCGATCTCATTGCCTGCTTTACTCTTATATCTTGCCTCAAAATCAAGATCTGTCATCTTACGGGAAAGCTCCGTCAGTTCGGAAATAGGTCTGGTCAGCTTTCTGGTTACTGCCATAATACACATTCCACTTATAACAATAATGACAATTCCTACAAAAAAATAAAACTTATTGGAAATATTGGCGCTTTCCTGAATACTTTCCAAAGGGCTTCGGATCAGGAAATAATTGCCGTTGTCAAACTTTCCCCAGCACTCTACATAATCCATGCCAACGAAACGGTCATGTACCTGCTGAACCACACAGTTTTCTGTCTGTTTCAGAATTGTGCCTTTTCCGTTATCCATATCAAGATCACTGGCATAGCCAAAAAACAGCTTGCTTCTAAGCTGATCTTCATTCTCCGGCCAGCACAGATATTTCGTATTATCCTCATTGACAACCACCCAGGTCAGATTATTCCTGGAGCTTTCCTGAATGATCTCAGAAGACAATTCTTCCTGCTCGCTTTCCACATCGTCCTCTGTCATAGAATCCGTGTTGATCTGACTCAGCACTTCCCTTGCTTCCAGAAGAGTTTCCGTCTTTTTTGACACATAATATTTTTCCAGAAATGCTCCGTTGATCATGGAAATCGTGAGAATGGAAAGGAATAAAAGACCTATAAATGTAAACGTGATCTGGTGCTTTATGGAGCGGATTTTCTTTGGCTTCTTTGATTTCTTCATCACTCTACCTCAAACTTGTAACCCATTCCCCATACGGTCTTGATGTACTCACCTTTATCCCCCATTTTACTTCTTAATTTCTTCACATGTGTGTCAATGGTTCTGGCATCTCCGAAATAATCATAATTCCAAACAGAATTAAGGATTTTTTCCCTGGAAAGAGCAATTCCCTGATTTTCCAAAAAGTAAGTAAGAAGCTCAAATTCCTTAAAGCTAAGATCCATAGGCTTGTTATCGACTGTTGCAAGATGGGCAGCCTTATCGATCACAATTCCCCCTGCGCTGAGCACATCTTCCGCTCCGGTCTGTCCGGTACGGCGAAGGATAGCTTCTACTCTGGCTACCAAGATCTTCGGGCTGAATGGCTTGGAAATATACTCATCCACACCCAGGTCAAAACCAAGAAGCTCATCACGCTCATCTCCTCTTGCTGTCAGCATAATGATCGGCACTTTGGAATTCTTGCGCACCTCACGGCATACTTCCCAGCCGTCCATCTTTGGCATCATTACATCCAGGATGATCAGGGCAATATCTTTTTCTTTATAAAAGATATCCATGGCTTCCTCTCCATCTCCTGCTTCCAGCACCTGAAAATTCTTCTTTGTTAAAAAGTCTTTTACAAGCTTTCTCATTCGGCTTTCATCATCCACTACAAGGATTTTTAATGTATCCATATTTTGTCCTCCCTTTTTGGTCAACCTCATTTATCGCATGTTTTTACTTTTTTGTACGATTTACCTGTATCTTAACACAGGCTTATGATGATTTTGTGAACGCTAGCACATTTTCTGACAGATGACTTTTTTTCTGTTTTGTGCTATTCTAAGTACAGTGTAAAATATAAATCAATTTTTGAAAAGAGGGAATTCACATGCGTCAGGAAAGTTTTAAAATGGAGCGTCCGGGACTGGTGAAACCAGGAGATAAGATTCAGATCACAGAATACCAGTCCTACATGAACTACAGCTATATCATTGAGCCTGCTGTAGCCATGTCCGGCTGCTATCCGAACTCACAGAGAATCAAGGCAAAGGAAGGAACCATTGTAAGTGTGGAAAAGGCACCGCTTAGTGGGTATGTGGTGATCGCGGAATTTGAGGAATAGCTGTACTTAGTCAAGGGCTCCCCCAAAAGGGGCCCTGACTGATTCTCACTTCTATCCGTAAACATATTCAAATGAATAATTCTTATCACATATATACAGTTTCTGCCCATTACCATATATGTCCTTAACAACTTTTCCATATGGCCGAACTCCTATTCCGCTAATCCCGACTACCCACACCGCATAATGCATATTTTGGCAAACATACGCACTCCACTCATGAACGCCCGAATGATGTGGCACTAAGACAACTCCTAATATATTATAATAATTACTTACAACACGTTCATTTCTCTTTTCATTCAGGTTCATATCTCCGGTGATCAACGAATGCGTTCCAATTTCAAACATGTTTCCATTTGTTCCTGTAAAAAAATCATAACCATTTATACCTATAATTTTTATTTGTTTCATCAATGGACCATGTTCCAAAAAAATGCTTGTCTCGTTTAATTTGAAATTATGTTTTCCCATTGACTTATTATAAGCTTTTCTAAGGTCTTTTATGTTCACATTTTGTATACTGGTATTATTACTTATACCCATCCTTTGCAAACGTGTTTTTATATCATTCATAGCAGCTGCCGAATTTCCTTTATTCTGAAATATATTAAACTGCCATAACTTTTTCCCTACAGTAAAGCTTATCTGTCCATCGCCCCGCTCTACACCAACTTCTATAACATCAACATTTTCCAGTATTTCTCTCAATCGATCAACAATTCTTGTATAGCTCTGGTAGTTTCCGGTTTTAAACAGCCACTTCAACTCAACAAATATTCTTTCATCATCATTCAGATATGGAATGTATATTTTCCTAACTCTAAATCCAGCTTTGCATAATTTATCTACACCGTTCACATGATCTGCATGTAAATGCGACAAAATCAAATAATCAATCTCTTTATTTCCATAAAAAATTTCTAATTCCTTCATATCGCATTTTCTATTTATATCATACAATAAATGTACATCATTCACACCAATTACGTCGCTTATTTTAAATGCATACGTCAAACCAAGTCCAACTGGAAAAAACTTTCCCCTAATATCCATTTTTCATACCTCCAATACCGTCAAGGTAGTGTCAAAACCTATATTTTACAAGCCACGATTTAATTTCGTTTTTTTCATAACGTTACAGACAGTACTACTTTAAATAGCATTTATATTCAAGCAGATGATCAAATGAAAAAATATTAAAAGAACTCATGGCAGAGACCATCTCTGCGAAAAGAAAAGAGAAAAATCTTTCCCAGTCTGCACTTGCAGAGATAACCGGTATTAACCGCTCCATAATCGGACGTGCAGAAAATAGAGAATTCATGCCTTCCGTAGAACAACTTCAGACTCTCGGTGAGGTATATTTCATAAAGACAAAATAAAATTAAAATCACCGGGAAACCTCTATTTGCTTTCCAGCAATCTATCTATCAGGATCCCGGTGACCTCTTGAAACTTACAAATACGGATTTTCCTTAAAATAAATATGTAAATTCGAATGTCGTTCCAGAGAATGAAGTTCCTCTTTTATATATTTCCATGAAGCAGGGAAACTATCTGGGCACCCATTCACCACATCACTCTCCAAATATTTTATAAACAGCTTTTCGCGGCCTTCAAACATTTCGTAAAATTTGATTGAATAAAGTTCTTTTTCCTCATCCGTTAGATTCTGCTTATTATAAAGTGCGTGATCTAAATTGGAAGACATAAAATAACATTTATAAGGAATTCCTTTAATGTCGGATAATTTCAAAAGCTCATTCATCATGCTACTTTTCCATTCATTCCTTCTTACCACTTTTCCCGTATCCTTGCAAGATATTTCTTCCGTAGTATAATAAAATTCTTTTGTCTTACCTGTAACAATTGCACTTTCCGGAATGTAAGTTCCATCTGTATCAAAAATCTGTACAATCTGCCATATATCGTTTTTATTCAATTTTTTCTCTTTCCGATAGGATTCTACTTTTTCGTAGATAGTCTGCACTACCTCATTTAAAGTCAATGTTTCGTCACTTGTCACATCTCCTCTGGTAAATTCAAACGTAACGTTCTTATGTTTATATATTACCTGAAAAATATGTTCTAAAGCTTTTTTATCCGATTTCCCTTCAACAACAAATATTACTGCTTTCCTTGTTGTTTTTTTAGCCATAGGAATCATCCCCTCTCTACTGTGCTTTCATTACAGATCAACTTCATTCAAAAGCTTTTTAAAGGCATCTGACATTTCTATTTCGACCTCTGCCTCTCCCTGGGCTGCACGTCGGAAAGCATATCCCATGGCTTGAAGTTCTGTCTCATCGTACAGTTCTTCTTTTTGTCCACCAAGTGTAATCGTTCTAATATAAAAATCTCTTCTGTTATGATTTTTTTCTACTCCTACCAGACGGATATACCTGTTTTTAGGATTAATTGTTGAGCATACAATATTTTTATTTGGAAGTTTTTCCAATATGCGAAGATTATGCGAAGTGAATATCAATTGTCCCTTTGCGTCCTCATTCAACATTCCCAGCATTTCTCCTAATAAATACTCAAAAATCCCGGAATCAAGTTCATCCACTACAAGACATACTTCTGGTGAATTATATAATGCAATCAAATACTGTAAAAGAGAAATGATTCGTTTGATTCCCTCTGATTCATATTTTGTTAAAAATTTCTTCCCATCACGGTTTGAATATACTTCCACCTGCAGATATTTGTTTCCATCTGATTTTATTTCCTCATTACATACCGATAACTCTATAGATAATTTCGGAATAATAGATTTGATAGCAATATTAATAGAAGCAATGACAGGTTTCAGTTGTTCATAAATTTCTTCTGGTACTTCTCCCCTTCCCATCATTACAAGCGGAAGACATCCTTGTGTAATCATGTTTCCCTTTTCCCGATGAACATTAAGCGGAATGACGTTGCTATTTATGGCACCTAATTGATTTACCTTTACCACCTGAAAACAAGCTCTTCCAAAATGAATTAAACTTTGAATAATATTTCTAAAATCTTCTTCACCATTTACTCCGCTTTGATTTCCTAACATACTCTTCAAAATCAAATCGTTAAAGAAAATAGATACATTCTTCTGTGCACAATATACAGCCAGATTTTTAAGCATACCCATTTTTTCAAAGAAATCAATTCTTTTAGATTCAATATCCGGCTCCACATTATTTATAATTGCATCACTATCATAATACGGATTCGAGAACAGTACTCTTCTTTCATTTTTCCATCCAGAACCTTTTTCTTCAAAGGAAAGTGATTCTGTTTTTAACAAAATTTTCTTTTCTGCTGTATCCACTGCAAAAGTAGCATCATATACTGCTTTGTATTTTATATTACCTTTCTCAATAAAAAAGATTGTTTTAATTGCAGTATCTCCCTTGTCGCTGAGCAAGCCTTCATAGCTATCAAATGGAATTTCCATTCCACTAAGTACATGTTTTAATATATCAAGAGCTTCAACCAATGCTGTTTTTCCAGATCCGTTTTGTCCATATATTCCTACAATATCATTCTCTGTAATACAAGCGTTTTTTTGCACACTGCTATAATTCATGTACTTAATTTTTCCATACTCTACGTTCTTAAAATTTATCAGTTCGTTTTGTATAATTCGTACTAATCTTTTTTCTCTCATATTCTTTGCTTCCTTTGCAATAAGATTTACGGCTTTTCTATTATTTGTATGCATTTGGTTTTTTATTCATTCATTTTATTTTTAAAGTATATATCAATCCATACATTTTGTCCAGTTTCAAAATTTTCACTTTATAATTTTCTTTCATACAGCAACAAAGAAATACTTTTCAAAATTGTGAACTTCCAGAAATTTTCCCGGGGCGTAATTCAACTCAAAAAGACAGATATTATAACGGAATTTAAGAAGAATGTCTATGCCCTCCGCTATTCTTCAACGGCAAATTCAACCCTGAAATCCGGGGATTTGAACGCAAGAATACATCATAGCCTATTTCTTCAAGCTTTCCCTCAAATACCACTTCTTCCAGATCTTCGCAATCCATAAAAGCATAACCTTCTACATTTTTTACAGATTCCGGGATTACCATTTCCTTAAGCTTTTTGCAACCAGAAAATGCTGAATCTCCAATTTCTTCCAATTTGTTTGATAAAACAACCTTCTCCAGTCCCCTACAATATTGAAATGCACAAGCCTCTATTTTCTTCGTATTATTGTCTATAGAATATTCTCCCTTTTTGCCAATCGGACATCTGATCAATTGCGTGCCTGCTTTATTATACAAAACACCGTTCCTGGATGAAAAATATTTATTATCATCACTGACATTAATCTCTTCCAATATATGATCATATGTAAAATCCTCCTCAATTTCCGTTACAGAAGCAGGGATTTCAATGGTCTTTTTTGCTTCTGGGCAAGTCAATAGCCTGGTTTGGTTTTTGTCAAAAAGCACACCGTCCACACTGGAATAAGCTTTATTTTCCTTATCAACATTTATTGATTCCAGCGATTTACAGTCCAAAAATACCAGATTAGAAATCTCATTAACGTCTTTTGAAATGTATATTTCCTTAACATTATACATGCCGCAAAAGCTGCAATTACCAATATATTTGATTCCATCCAAAACAACAATTCTGTTTATTTCGTCACGATATTCATACCAGGGAGAATTATCAAAATTATAATCCTTCATTCTTACATCTTCGCCATCCAGCACTAAGGTTCCATCAGAAAAATATCCCCACCAGAGATCTTCTTCTATTCCCCTGTTAACCGTCTTTATAGCCTGGTAGACGTATTTTTCATTATCAATGGTAAACGTTATGTCTGTATATCCTGTCTTAAAAATCATCAATACAAACCATCCTACAATCAATACTAAGGAAAAAACGCCATAAAATATATCCACAGCGCCCTCATACGATACTGTAACCAAATTAAGCAGCCAGTCCATCAATTTCCCACAAAGTTTATTCAACGGATATGATATAAGGAGAACCGTTATAACCAATAGAACTATATTCTTATACAAAATAATATCATACAGCCATGCATACAGCTGGACTCCCAATAATGTAGGAAACAGCACACACAGAAATCCCAACATAAAAGGGTTTATAAAGAAATACAACATACATCTGAATACAAAGATATATGCACCCCATTCATACTCAGCCACTCCCTGGACGCCTTTTGCAAAACCGTATATAAAATTTAATCCGACCCAAATTCCAATCGTTACATAACTGATCGGACTTTCTAATAATTTTATAGGATATAAGCTATATGATATGCTCAAAAAGCAAGACAGGCATGTGCTTCCCAGGAACATAAAAATATCATCTAAATAAGTTCCATCCTCTATAAACATCCCAATTATACGCGAGATGAACGTAACCTGCAGCATACATAACACGAAAAAAACTAATTCAAATCCATCACCATCTGCAACCTCTATTACATTCTCCATTGACAAATGAATATCAAAATTTTCAACAAGCGTAACCATAAATTCCTTTAGCACTTCAAAACCTGAAGCAGATCTGATTATGACGATTCCCAGTATAGCCCCTGTTATTAACAGATATATCAAAGACATCGGTGAAAAACGTGCTCCATATTTCTTTATCATAATCAATATACCTCATTGAATTCTTCTTTCGTATAAATGCTATATCAAAGTTCACCTATAATATGCTGTATATATGTATGCAATTACCAAAATAACCACCATCAAAATTCCCATCACCACCGCCCGTGGCCGGTGACCAGTGATCAGGTCTATAAAGATGCCTACAATAATTGAAAAGCTTATAAATTCTATTAAGAACATTGCAAGTACGTTCATACTATTCCTCACAAATAAATCGTCATTCCACCTTGATTATTGTTATTGATAATTTTTTCAGCTTTCTGGCTGCCAATATAGATGCCGGTTCCGGTATTTCTATTGTCATTCTGGTTTATCTGCTGAATCAGACTTTGATTTTCATTTAGGAACTCAACAATCTCATTAAACAGCTCCTTCGGTTTTTCCTTTCCTTCCAGGTCTTCATAAATGTCTTCTACATCTCGTTCAGGTTTCTTTATATTTACTGCATCTAACGTAGAAACCCGTTCTACAAACTGCAAAGCATTTTCCTTAGATGAGAAATAATCAATGATCTTGTTCTCCAGCGGAGTCCATAAGCACTTCTGAAGTACAGATGTACCTACGTTTTTTATAGACTCTTTGATTTTTAAATTCTTAACTGCCCATTCACTAATCGCCATCAAAATCGTTGTATTCATATTTCATCCTCCATCCTTTACGCATCAATATTTTTAATCTTGTTCTCTAACCTTGTAATTTCATTCTGAATATCGTATGTATACATATTTCCAGAATACTCAATTGACTTCAACACCCCTTCCAGCAATCTTTTGGCCTGAATCTTACTTCCAAAACAGCTATAGTACTCTCCTAATGTTCCATTACTTTTTACTTTCCTGTGTAATTCTTTTTCTTTCTCGATGAGCAGATCAATGTAAAGAAAAAGCTGTATAAATATTTCATACTGACCGACCGTATTCATCAGCTGAAAACTTGAAGTAAAATCACAGGCATCATCCTCCTCATCAAAAAAATAATCCTCACGATACATCTCCAGAAGTACACTATCCGATTTAAATAGATGCCAAATTTCTTCTCCTCTGCTAGTTAGATACAAGTATTTGCTTTTCTGTATTGGATTTTTCCAATTATAGGTTTCTTCCAAAATCTCTGTATCCAAAAAATGTTTTACCACTCGTTCCAGAGACTCCCTAATTCTAGGATCACTGCCAAATATCCTTTCAAAATAATCAAATAATCTTTTCTCCATTATCAACTTTCTTTCCCGCATAAAAAAACTCATCACCAACAGACTAAGCATACTGTCATCGTTAAACTCATCATTTAACATTGCGTTCGGGACAACTACACTTTTCTCACCTCTATATACAGCATTATTTCCACAGGCTATTGCCCGCAAAACGCTTATGTTATTAAACAGGTAATCCGTTTTTGACATATTAAGAAAGTCTCTTCTTCGTTCCCCTCTTAAAAGCCATACTTTATTCATCAAAATCTTTTTATAGATTTTCTTCATGCTTTCAAAATCATAATTACATAAATTGCTAATCATATCCGAATACTTATGGTTGAACTTATTTGCCAAAGTCATTATGATTTCATAAGCATCATCCCACACTTCTTCCATTCCATTTTTATCAATAATCGTATCTCTTTTCAATGAAAAGTATTTCACCATATCTACTGGCTTTTCTTTATGTAAAACAGTTACCGGATGATATGCTTTTATTTCTTCTGTCTTAACTAGCTCTTCATATGTTGACGGTCTCATACTGAATATCAAATTTACCGCCAAATTCTTTTTCGCAGAATCTATATATTTATCATTTATTAAACCTGAGAAAAATGATAAAATACTTTTGGCTATCTTCCCTCGTATTTCCTTGTTCAATACCTCCGTATTGTCAATTACAATAACAATATTATGAATCGCCATACAATAATAATTTAAATAGAAATTCAGTTTCGACACCATATAAGCATAAGGATATTTCTGCTCTGCGCGCTGTAGCTTCAATAATCTGATATCTTGCGCACTTTTTCCAATCAATTCTACAGAAGATACATTCTCAAGCAATGAACAATACGTTTCTTTTATATAATCAAAAAATAAATTATGTCCTTCTATAGAATAGAAATTTTCTCTAAATCCATATCTTTCTTCTAAAGCGGTACATACACATGAAATACTATTAATTATATACTCATTTGCATCCTTTTCTAACAATACCCCCCGGAAACTCATAGATATACATGCAATATCTTTCGCTTCGTCAAAAACCACTGCATTATCAGACAGACCAAATACATTTTTTAAAAAAGTAGTTTTACCAATTCCTTCTTTTCCTAGGAAATAAATAATCTTACTTTCACAGTCAAGAAACAGCCGCATTAATTCTCTTTCCAATTCAGGATCCTCTACATAAACAGATTCCTCTTTAGGAGTACCCAAATAAAATTCAATTGCTCTACGATAGGTATTCGCGAATTCGCTTCTGTATGTTTCTGGTGAAACAGGTGTATCTTTTATTCTTTTTTTCATTACACCATCTCCTTTTTTGGAAACTTAATTATCAATTTTCATTTTCCTTTATTTATGTTCTAATCATACTACATTATTTATTTTTTGTAAATATAAGATATATGATTCTATGTGTTTATTTTCGCCTTTTGTTATAATGCACAATTTATGTTTATTTTTTTGTTATTTTTCTAAATATTTGTTATCCATTTTCAGATTTTGTATTGACTGTTTTGGAGGCAGCTATTATAATGTAAAACAGATAATGAATTATATTTTGACAGTTTAGGAGGTAAACAAGATTGAAAAAAGAACAGTATGCTACCCCTAAGGCAAATACTGTGCCTCATTACGACGCACAAGCCCTGGGGAATACGATTCGCGTTCTACGCGAAAGTCTCCAGCTAACGCAAACGGATCTAGGAACACTCTCTTCATTCAGCACAGCTGAAATTTCCAAGCTGGAGACAGGAGCCCGAAAAAAAATCCCGATAGAATCTTTGATTAGAATTGCTCCTCACTTGAATGTATCACTAGACTACTTACTGGTCCAATGCATTTTAGATTACAAAAGTGACCATGAGCAGTTTTACGATTACAATGGAAATGAAATTGACCTGTATCAAATTGCCCGAAATATCTATACAGTCGATTCATCCCTTTTGTTAATCTTGTCTTCACCAGATTTTCTTGCAGACAGGGAAACGATAGAATGGCTAAAAGAATGGGTTCGTTTAAAGTCTTCCATAGAGAATGCACCAGAAAAAACAAGACTTTTTCAAAGAATTTTTATGGACTTTAAAGACTACTGCCAGAAATTCATACGTACATTATCACATTCCGTTTCTGGCAATAACGAAATAAAAAATCAAAACGAAACCAACAAATTCACACCACAGAAAGGAGAATGTATCTAATGGTTCTGTTACGCTTTCGTTCAAAGTTCCTGCCTTATGCCGCAGGGACCTGCCACAGTATACTGCGAAAAAAGATGAAGGAGGTCCACTATGTATTCCATTACCGAACGCCCCGAACACCTCTCTGGTGCCGATCTAAAAGACATCAAGACAAAACTCTACTACGAACAGCTTTTAGAGTATTTAGCATTCCCGATGCTGCATTGTGCATTGGACTTGCAACCACATTACACTACGCAGCATCTGCAGTGTGGTTTTTATACTAACCACTCCCGCGTGGTCCTTTGGGTTCCGGTTCACCAAACATTCTCATTGACAGAGATACTGAACCACATCCAGACTGCACTACGGGAACAGTGTCCTAAGCTGATAGACGAAATAACAGCTAACAGCTGCATTTCCGGGTTCACACTGGAGTTAGCGAGGAGCCATCTTAATAAAAAAAATTGATTGCCTGCAGACGAAAGAAGATAGTGTGTAATACATACACTGTCTTCTTTCGTCTGTTAATTCAAAAACACATGTTAGTTTTAACATTCCCTTTTTTCTTAATTTTTCCATCTCTTATTTTTTCAATCATATTATATGACATTCGTATTGTTGCATCGTTGCTTTGCTCTATTGTTCGCGAACGATTATAAATTAAGTCCATGTAACTCTTCCATTTTTCGTTCTCATTTGATTCTTTTTCATACCAGTATGCCATATTAAATAGAGTAACTGCATAAGCCCTATAAACAGCTTCCAAAACCTTAGCATCACATTTCTGGTTCAGAATCCAATCATATTGTGCACATATTTCATCGTAATATTCCAACACATCATTATTCCAATATGTATACTCTTGAAGAATATCCGCATACAATTTTTTATTCTCTCCTGCTAAAGTCCCAGGTCTTTTAAGAATATATTCAAAACTGACCATGCTATGATTGTGAAAATCGGCTATAACTCTGGATAAAAATCCAGAAAATGCATTCGGATCTGCCTTCCAACACTGCTCAACAAATTGCAGAATAAATTTTTTATCAAAATCATCCTTATCCTTTTCTTCAAGAAATTCCAGACAATAGTACTCACTTACAATATCTGGAAACGGCGAATATAAAATTCTTTCTTTTCCGTCCGATATATTCCCTACTTCATTAAATACATTTCTCAGATATATATTAGCATTCCTAAGATTCTTCCTTACAGCTTCAAATTCGTCCTGTAAAAACTCACACTTTTGTAAATTCAGTCCTTTAAGCGCCATTACATAAGCAAGTATTGTTCTTACTGCTTCTACTGGTTCTTTTTTGTTATCAAAAACTTTCGCAATTCTCTGCACTTCTTTTTCTATAATATGTTTTAACGTTTCTTCTTCATTCCAGCCACATCCATACCTATTACAATCTGTGATCCACGCATCTGCTATATACAATATATAGAGAGGAAGCTTGCATTTCTCATCCAGGTTCTGTACAATCAATTTGGCAGCTGCCCGGCAAAATGAAGGAACCAGTTTTTTACCATATATTTGTTCATATCGTTCTGCATTCTCTCGAACATACTGCATAAATATTGCCTGTAATTTCTCATCAGACAATTTTCCAGCTGAATGTGATATGGTTCATCCTCGTTCTCCAGTATTTCATCCAATCCACTATCTTTCGTTAACTTAATATACCAATAAGGTTCATTCTTTTTCTCAAAAAAGCGCTCAATCAATATGATTCTGATATATATATCCCCCTGCTCACATTCACTATAGATACTTTCTATCCATTCTCCAATCTCAGCCACATGAATCAATACATAGTCAAGCACAAATACAATATTCTTTATCCCTGACTGGCATATATTAAAATAATTAAAATCTTCCAGCTGTTTATAGGTTGGTCCATAAATCTTCCAGTTCTTTCTTATTTCTTCATTTTCATACAATGCATTATATACCAATGTAGACTTTCCACTTCCAGCTCTCCCTGTAACAATCAGCCATTTAAACTTTTGATCTCCGGCAAGAAAATTGATTAGTTTCTTTTTCTCCTCTTCTCTCCCGACAAATGGCATTCTCATATTTCTATATGCAAACTGATGATAACCTTTTCCCCAATTTTTTCCCCAGTCTGCAGCTGCAAAATTAGGTCTTTTTTGACCTTCCTTTTGAATATAAAGATTTATAAATTCCCCATTTATAATGTTTTTACCATTTTGAGTTAACCCCATTCTATAAGTGCCCCCACTTTCCCCCTTTATTTTCAATACCGAGTACCTGCCAATCTAATAGTACCCCCTTCTGAAACCAGTTAACAATCATACAAACATTATGTAACTTTCCATTAGTTTCAGCAGTTTCCTATAGTTGTATTATACTATACTCGTATATATTTTACATGTAAATTGTTTTTCAATCAACACCACTCTTTGCCTCCAGCCCCGGCATGGCACAGATGCTACCGAACTATGGATACGACTCTGTAAACTATTTCACCCTGATCCTGTGTGGGGAGTCACATATTAACGACACTCTATGCAAACCTGTACATGAAGCGCTCCACCAACTTATTACAGTCCATTCCACCTCTAACATCATTGCTTCTTTATAGTTCTGTATTTCTTGGTACTCCTCGAAAGTATCCTGTACCTTGTTTCAGCTTCTTCCAGCCGCCAGGCTTCTAAGCTTTATACGCTCTTTTTTCTCCCATAATTATTCGTGCAGTTCCAACGGCAAACCGTCTGGGTCATGAAAGAAAGTCATCTTCTTGCCGGTATAATCATCCACACGAATCGGCTCACATTCAATTCCGACCGCTGCCAGCTCATTCACTGTCTGTTCCACGCTATCAACGCAGAACGCAAGGTGACGCAGACCACAGGCTTCCGGGCGGTTTACACGCTTCGGCGGGTTTTCCTCAGCGAAAATCTCCAGTTCCGTGTGTTCATTAACACAAAGATCCAGCTTCCAGTCCTTACGCTCTGGTCGGTAGCTTTCGCTAATAACAGAGAAGCCTAGCTTGTTTACATAAAAATCCTTTGCAGCTTCGTAGTCAGATACGATGATTGCGATGTGATGTATTTTTGATAAATTCATTTTCTCTTACGCTCCATTTCTTTTATTTTACAACAAACACACAAAGGCTCCTTACGGAGCCTTTACCTGCCAGCTATAATTCTGCCTGCATCAAAGCCAAGCAACATCAATTCTATAGCCTGAGCATCAGTTTTTCTAAATTTAAGATAATAATACAATGTGTCTAAGAAATTCGTGAATGCTTCCTTTTTTTCTTTTGTAAGCGGTATGTTTATATTATCTCTTAATATAAAGCTAGCAATACGAGCTAATAAAAATTTCTCATTTATATATAGCCATTTATCATCTTCAAGCTGGGCTTTTAACTGCAGAGGCCGCCTTTTCAAAAGCCAGAACGTTTCGTATGCCTTAATTTTCACCTCATTAATGTGACCTATTTCCTGATAACTCTTTAATCTTTGAATATCAGAATAATAGTCCATAACAGCGTGATTCAGTGCCATTTGGTGAATAAAGACCTTATCCTGCAATTTATTGCTATCAATAAAGGCTTGCATCTCTGTTTGAAGCTGCTTTATGCGATTCTTAATTGCTTCTTCCGTTATCTCATCAACAAGACCATTATAGTCAGTATAAATATTCTCAATATTACGCATTCTCACATCCTCGTAATTCATCTACCAGAAAATAATTTTTCGACATCAGAAAGTTACAAAATGCATCACATTCCACCTCTTCCATTTCACCAGTATGAATTCTTGCACTGTTCTTCAATTTATGGTTTCTTACCGCACCTGACTTTATCTGTCTCATACTTTCATTGGCAAAATCTTCTGTCTCTTTTGAATAATAATTTTTTTCTGACATCATAAATTTCCTCTCATTCATATAATACATTTTGTATACATGCTGCAGCAGTATTATCATCTAACAAAGGTTCTTTCTCCTCAACAGGACAAGCCTTACTAATTTCATCTTCTTCATCTACTATTTTTTGAGACTCATTTCCATCCGGTTCTGTCTTCACTCTTTGCAAATGCTCTTCTTCCAAACGCTTTACTTCACAAAAAAAGCTGCTCATTTCATCCGCCAGCCCCGTTAAACGATTCAGCAGACTGGTGTATTGCTGAAATAACATGTCATCCTGATAATATGGATAAACAATGTGGTGATCTATTTCACCCCATCCTTCCTCAAACAATGTCCTCACTTGAATCTCAATATAAACACCATGATATTTAACGATATAATGTACTGATCGATATATCTTTTTATTTTTTATTGCATCAGGCGGAAGCACAGTTTCATATATCTCCCGTGCATCACCATCTCGAATATGAACCTTCGGCATTTCCGCCATATAAGTATGCTCTGTATCCTCGTCAAAATCCTTTAAGCAATCATCCAAATAGTACTGGGGATTATCTTCAATTTTTTCTTCAAGATATGCGTGAAATTTCTTCCAATCAGCTTTAAAAAGTATAAAACAACGAATTCCAATCAAGTCTGTAAGAAATTTTTCATAATTATACTTATCCAGCGTTCTATACTTCTTATAATTCTCCTGTCGCTTTCTGATAATCTTTACAATTAAATGTTCTGCATCCTTCACTCTTGTTCTTATAGAATGAATACCATTTTCGGAAATGTTCATCAAGAACTCTTTCTGAAATTCAGCCAGTTTCTGTTCATATGAACTTCTCTTTTCGGAAAAGTCTTTATAAATATATTCAAGCTCTTCCCATTTAATATCAGCTACCTCAAATTCATCTTCAGAAATATTATATTTCTTTAATAGTTCATTTTTTGCAATCAATCGGTAATCCCACCCTCATAGTCAATACTTATATATACAAAAACATCCCTGCAAAGTTCAATACTTCACAAGAATGCTGATAAGTCATAAAATAAATCCCCTCGTAGTCTAATCCGCTACAGCATCTATGCTTATTATTCAATTTGCAGCTATATAGATATAACTCAAAAAATTCTCCATTGCTTTATTATATCTAAAATATTTTCATTTTACAACTTTTTTATCACATTTTATAACTTTTGGATGATTGTAAAAATAATCGGGATAATACTGTGCAGCATTCCCTTCTGTAATAATGGAATAAGCTGCCAGGTCAAGCATGATCCCGGCTGCTTTTGCCCCAAATGAATCCTGCAGTTTTGTATCCAGTTCAAGATCTTTTGCAGCTTTATCTATGATCATATATGCACCTGTCTTCAAACAGCTGCTCCTGCATGAAACTGTTTTTTCCTCAGGCTGCTCAACCTCCGGAAAATATTTCCTGAAATTTTCATTAGGTCTCGTTTTATTTTCATCTTCCGGTAAAACCTTGCCGATGGTAACCCTTTTTACATTTGTATACTGTTTGGACGGATCGTACTCACGGCTGTATTCATAATAAACATAACGTGTCTTACCTTTGGTTCGAAATGTGATTTTTCCTTTTACATCAGGTATATCAACAACATAATCCAGATACATGAACATCCCTCTTCTTTATAGTTGTATTTACGACTAAATAGTATGGCATAACACATGCATTTCTGCAACAACAAAATGCAGGTTTTTCCTTATTTTTTCAGTATTTTCAGGGCAGTCTCAATCCGTATGATTCACTTGAGTTGCACTTTATTATGGAAGTTCACAACCATAAAATCCGGTCGATTGCAAGCAAAATCGCCTGCAAATGCCGGATTTTCAATATTTTTTTATTCCTTATTAGCCCTAAAATTTGTTTAGGGGAGATTTTTCGGAAGTTCACAAAAATACCCTGTGAACTCCTGGAGTTCAGTTTGTCCACACGGCCGATCTTATTTCAGTTTTTCGAGGATCTCGTCCACACTCATACCGCTTGCCAGCAGCTTCTTCAGCACAGCCTCCGCTTCGGTCTTCTTAGCTTCTTCAGCTGCTTTAGCATCTGCCTTTGCCTTCTTCGCTTCTAGCATTGCCACTTCTTTTTTGGCCTTCTTCAGAGCAGACTTCTTCTCTTTCAGATCAGCCTTCAAAGTGTCAATGTTGGCGATGATGGATGAAATCTCAGCAGTCAGAGAAGTGATAGATTCCTGCTTCTCCGCGATCTGAGATGCATAGTCGGTATGGGTAGTTTTGGGACGGTTTTTGCTGCCTTTTGTTCTGGGCATAGGTGATAACCTCTTTCCTTTTTAATAGTTTAAGTATAGAACTATGTGGAATAACGGATACAATATTACTGTTGAGCCGCTGGCAATTCCATAACATTTAAGTATTTATATAGTTCATATAATCGCTCTAATGCGGTATCATAAAGCCGTCGATAATCTTGAAAATCAGTCAATCCAAATGTGCTTAATATATTCTGCTTTCTCTGCTCAATATTTTCTTGCGGTAGCAAATGCGCAAAGCAAATTCTTAAATCATTCAGTGAGTACAACGGGCCTATAATTTTTTTTGCTTTTTCTTCATCCTCAACACAAGCAATAATTCCCTGTAAAAGTTTTCTTGTCTGTGTTGAATTATTCGGTAATGTTCCGTTCAACTTTTTATATAGTGATCTCAATCCATCTCCACTAATACCCTCGTTTAACAAACCATCTAACAATATCATGTTTTCACGAAGTTCACTTTCAGAATAGTTAAGCGGCTTTCGGATTCGATTTGCCGATGACTCACATTCATTTTCCAAATGGAATAAATCTATCCCATATATATTTTTTACTCTTTGGTAAAATAGATTTCTAAGGGATATAATTCTTTTTTCAATAATTGGTTCACTAAATACACAGTTTAATTGTGCCTGATATAACTCCGTATCAACAATACAATGGTCTGATGGAATATTATATGATTTCAACCATAATACTGCTCTGTCATCCTTGTCAATTTCGTCCAAATCTCCAAGGAATAGAATCACCTTATCATTTTTATTAATTCCAAATGGAACATTCCACTCGTACTGATACCCACCAGTTCCTTTTTCCGCTATGGTTCCATAGCTTTCCGAAAAGAAATCCAGTTCATAGTCACTATCATTATAAAATATGCCCAAAACCTTTCTGTCAAAAAAGACAGGACAGGAAAAGCCTTCTGGATGAGTTGGATCAAGGTCAATGCCCAATCCAGGAATACTCAAATCTCGTGAATCATATTTATAGTCTGCATCTTCCGCCCACTCAAAACGGTGATCACCTTTCATCGTGATTCGACATGCATTCTGATTTCTTTTTTCCAGTTGAAAATATGCTCTATACAATTCTTGCGGAATATCTGGGCATAAGCATTTTCTTCCACAATTGTTGCACCCCATTATGGGACAATCAACAACTTCTATATGATAATTTCCAATATCAACAGTTACCGTTTCTAATTTCATTTCACGGCGTGCACCACAAGAACAATCTGCGCCAGTAATTTCCCGCATTGCCACAGGATCATTGTACACTTTCTCAAATTCAGCCAAATCTTTGTATTTGAAATACATCGCCGTCTCCCTTTCCATTTTCATCACATCTTCGCCGATCATAAAATCGTTGTCTGCTGCTCACCACGAAGAGGTGTGTGATTATTACGAGCAGCGTAGGGAGCTACCGCTCCCAGTATATCACAATTTCAACCCTTTTTACAGACGTTTTCTCGCCTTCATCACCGCACAATACATCAATCCGCCTAGCACTCCGCCGACTGTGTTATAGAAGATGTCTGATAGCTGAAATGTACCCAAGCGAAGCAATAATTGTAGCATCTCAATGCTTATTGAAAAGATAAATGCTATCTTCCCGCTATACCACAGTATCTTCTTCCAACTGTTTCCTATCTTCTTTCCGAACGTCCACATCACTATAGCTGAAAACGGCACCATCATGATCACGTTCTCGATGCACTCGGTTGTCAGCTTCTGTTCGCCGTTCACTGTCTCCCAGATGCCCCAGCCACCCATGACATCGGATAAAGGATTCATCCACAGCTGACGGTTTAACAAGGTTCGGAACAGAATAAGTGAAGTCACAAAGGCCAAGAAGAATAGTTTTCTGAAGAACACGCTCTCTTTGAACTTCTGATACCAGGTCACTATGGCATTCTTCCAGCCTTTGCCTGCATGTATTGGCTCATAAGCATAAAGATAGAAAAACATGGCGAGGAAGGAAAGCAGGAGTGAAAATCCGAATGGCTCATACAGAGCAGTCAAGATGTTTGTGATGATCTTTCCAAGTAAATCAATCGTTTCTTTCATCGTCGTTTACAGATCACTGAACAGGTCAGCCTTGTACACACCGTTCTCCAACATCTTTTTGAAGCTATCCTTTACGGCTGCGACATCTTCGTGATAGGTCATTCCATACCAGGTGTCGTTAGTCTTCAGAACCTTTACGGACATTTTTGATTTTCTTTCGTGTCTTTCTCCATATGTTTCTCCTGGATTGTATTATGAATATACTAAATGTATCCATTTATTGGAATGATACCCTTTTCAGTTCTCTTTGTCAAGGTAATCTCGAAAAAGACCGAATTTTATCGCTATTTGACACAATTCTGTCAAAAAAATAAGGTAAACATTAGAAAGTTTTTCTCTAATGTTCACCCCATTCTTTTCAGTGGACCTGGCGGGAATTGAACCCGCGTCCGAAAGTCTATCCCTTGCGGCATCTCCCATCACAGTCGCTGTATTAACATTCCCTCCACAGCACGCCCACCGACAGGCTTACTGCTTCAGTAGCTTCATGATACATCTACCGGGGCAAAGCTTACCCGGCAAGGTTTCTCACAAGGTCGACGCCAGACTCCTGAAGTGTGAGTGCAACAGGACTGACGGGCAGCACTTAGGCTGCCATTACTAACTGATCGTCAGCGTTTATATTTAGAATTTCCCGTTATTACGCAGTTCGGGAGACTGCGGATGGCTTCCACAACTTCAAAACCCCCGTCGAAACCAGTACAAGCCCTAATCGTATATAATAGGTATTGCTGGTGCGCAGACGAAGTTTGTGTAATTGTGCTTTCGCTAGGATATTATTATATGCATTTTGTGCACAGCTGTCAAGATGGTGACTGAACTTTTTACACCATCTCCCCCTCGTTACTGTTCACTCCGTGACCAGTAATTCCCCATCAATATATCTGGCCTTAATATTCCGGTCATCTCCGATGTAGCAGAAACGCTCCAGTTTCTCCTCTGCCGTCATTTTTGTCCATGGATCTTCCATATTATCAATCACAAGAGCATTAAACGCATACCCTTTTTCGAAAGAACCAACCTTACCGAATACACTTCCAGACTCTTTGGTTGCATGGTAGAATGCCTGTGTAATAGTAATGGTCTTACTCTCCTGTGGCTCGTAGAATTCTTTCAGCTTGGATAACTGCACGGCTCTTGCAACCTGGCGGTAGATGCCGATTCCATGGCCACCGGCAATGTCAGTTCCCATGGCAATTTTCAGTCCCTCAGCCTCCATATGCTGCAGCGGCATAATTCCTGCAATAATATTCACAGTGGCATCCGGGCAGTGAACAGAAAAGCTTCCATGTTTTTTCAGAATCCGCTTATCTTCCTCAGTTGGGAAAATAACATGGGCGAAAATAGACGGACCGTGATCCATCAGACCTGCGCGCTCATAAATTTCTGCGTCAGAACTATAGCCCGGAAACAGATTCAGAGCTTCCTGTGCCTCCCACAGAGACTCTACCAGATGAGTGTGCACACCACAATGATATTTTGCTGCCAGCTTGCCAAGACCATCGATCAGCGGCTTGCTGCAGGTCGGGGCAAAACGGGGAGCCAGAATGGTTTTCACCTTTTTGCTGCCCTCATGTTCTGCCAGATACTTCTCTGTTTCCTTCAGGGAATCCTCTGTGGTCTCGGTGAGAAATTCCGGAGAATTGCAGTCCATGTTCACCTTTCCCACATAACCATACATGCCTTTCTCTTCCATTTTATCAAAGAGATAGTTTGTGGCCTCACGGTGAATGGTTGCAAAAACATTGGCATGGAAGGTACCATGGCGGAGCATATCATCTACAAATGCATCGTAGCAGTTTTTTGCATACTCCATATTCTGGAAACGGGATTCCTGCGGAAATGTATAATGATTCAGCCAGTCGGAAAGCAGACAGTCCATACCGATTCCGCGCTGTACATACTGTGCTCCGTGTACATGAAGATCAGAAAAAGCCGGAATGATCAGCTTATCACCGTAATCTATAACCTCTGCGCCCTGATACTGCTCCGGAATCTTTTCACAGATCTGTGAAACCACTCCATCTTCTACAATTATATAACTGTTTTCGTGAATCTCTAACCTGTCTGCTGACGGTGTAAACAAAATATCTCCGTGGTAAATCTTTACTGCCATTTTTTGTCCCTCACATTCTTAATCATTGCATTTTTTCTCTTTCTCGCATCGCTTTTCCTCTATTTTGTATCTGCAATCCTGACCTCGATCCTGGTAGAATAATTATCATTATCCTGTTCCACAAACTGGTCGATGATATTCAGCGCCAGAATGGTATCCTCCAGATTCAGATTCCGTCCCCATTCCTTTATCCTTTTAAAGCTGTCCTGAATCTCTTCATATGCCCCTTTGTGATACCCCACAACATAGGTTCCTGCAGGAATCGTGCGTATCTCCGCATTTTCCTCTGGAACGGCATCTGTAAGAAGCGCTCCAAATTCCTTGCTATTTTCCCCATAAAATACAATGGTTGGATAAAAGTAGAAGGATTCGCCTGCATAAAGCTCCTCTTCTGCTCCGATGGGAATATATTTTCGCTCTGGATATTTCACCACCTGGATATTTTCGTAATCAATTCCTGCTTTCGAATCTTCAATAAACTGTATTTTTCGCAAAATCGCATGGTCGATCCGCATCATCTCTTCCCACTGGGCATGAATGGCCGCGGAACGCTCCTTCAGTCTTTTAAGCGCCTCATCAGGGCTTTTCGTGTCCTGAAAATCCCGGACTGCCTCAATGGAATAGCCCAGTTTTCGCATATAGCGGATGGAGGCAAGCTTATAAGTCTGATCAAAACGATATTTCCGATATCCGTTTTTCGGGTCTCTGTAACTGGGCTTCAGAATTCCGATCTTGTCATAATAATGCAGGGTCTGCACGTTCAATCCGAATAAGGTCGCCAGCTCGTTTACATTCAGATACTCTTTATTTGCCATATATACTCCTATCTTGAGCCTTTTACATAAGGCTTAGCAAGAGCTTCTGGTTCACTGTTCTTTCCGGCAGCCCCAAGCATTGCAATAAGGGTCAGCGCATATGGCAAAATTGCCAGAAGGAACGGGGAGATGGATACACCTATGGTCTGGAGACGAATCTGCAGGGCATTGGCTGCTCCGAACAAAAGAGCTGCTCCAAACATTCCAAAAGGTGTATATCGTCCAAGAATAACAGTTGCAAGAGCAATATAGCCACGGCCGGAAATCATATTTTCCGTAAAAACGCCAAGCTGTACCAGTACCAGATATGCACCGCCGATTCCTCCTAGGATTCCGTTGAACACCATCACGATCCAGCGGTATTTTTTCACCTGGATGCCGGCGGATTCTGCTGCACGCGGGTGCTCTCCCACTGCCATAAAAGACAGCCCCAGATTGGTTTTTTTGTAAAAAATCCAGGTCAGGATCAGGAGTACATAAAGGATATAGGTCAGAAAATCGCAGTTAAAAAATGCATCTCCGATCAGCGGAATCTTTGACAATCCTGGAATGGCAATGTTTGGGAAGGTCTCGATCTGCTGATACCCCTGTCCATTTGACATTAATTTAAATAAAAAGCTGGTGACGCCAAGCATAAGCATGTTGATGGCAAGACCAGAAACAGACTGGTTCTGGATCAGCGTAATGGAAAGAAGTCCATGAAGCAGACTGACTATAAGTCCTCCTGCCATACCGCACAGAAGTCCCACAAACAGATTGCCGGAATACCAGGCACCTGCAAAGGAAAAGAATGCACCGCTGAGCATAACACCTTCCATTCCGATATTCAGAATACCGGATTTTTCCGCAATGGTCTCACCAATTCCGCCATACATAAGCGGCACTGCCAGACGAACTGCTGCGGCCAGAAAAGCCGTCATAAAGCTTAAACTGAAAATCTGCTGAAGCATTACGCATTTCCTCCTTTTCCAACTTTTGCCTGTCTCTTTTTGAAATGGAACAGTTCTCTTCCCAGGATCAAAACAACAACCAGACCGATCAAAATATTAACGATTGCAGACGGTACTCCAAGCTGTCTTTGCATGGAGCTTGCACCTACCTGCATTGCTGCATAAAGCACTGCCACGAAGAATACGCCAATAGGGTTGTTAAATGCCACAAGTGCGATCAAAACAGCCGTATAGCCACAGTTTGAGGAGATTCCCTCCAGAAGCTTTTTCTGAATGGCAAGAACCTCGATTCCACCTGCCACTGCAGAAAGTCCGCCGCTTAAAAAGGCAGAAAGCACAATATTTTTCATAACAGAAATACCGTTGCAGGTGCTTCCACGTTTGTTCAGTCCAACTGCCTTCAATTCGTATCCCATAGTTGTTTTTTCCAGGAAAAACCATACTACAAGTACACAGATGATTGCGATCAGAATACCTGCATGAAAACGGGTTGCCCGGATCAGGGTTCCAAGCTGTACGGCTTTGTCAATTTTCGCAGACTGCGGAACATTTCCTTCCGGGTCCATCAAAAAAGAACGGACTGCATAGCCAAGAAAATTAATTGCAATATAATTCAGCATAATAGTGACAATAATTTCGGAAATATTGAATTTCGCTTTGCACACTGCTGCAATCAGCGCCCACACGCCACCTGCCAGAAATCCGATTACCAGGGAAAGGATAATTCTTGGTATTCCCGGAACAGCCGTCCAGTTCAGAGCTACCATGGTAGTTGCCATTGCCCCTACATAAAACTGTCCTTCTGCACCAATGTTGAAAAAGCCGGTACGATATGCTACTGCGCAGCCAAGACCTGTAAGGATCAGCGGGCATGCTTTTACAAAAATTTCTGCAAATCCTGCAGGTGTTCCAAAGATTCCACGGAAGAAAAGACCGTATGCTTCCATCGGGCTTGCGCCGCATGCAAGGATCAAAACCGTACCTGCCAGAATTGTAATCACAAGAATCAGAAGTACATCTGTAATCCCTCTTGTTCTTTTTTCCTTCTCCATTATCTTGCCTCCTCTTCTGAAATTCCGCCCATGAGAAGGCCGATTTTCTGTACAGTAGCTTCTTCTCTATTCAGGATTCCCACGATTTTTCCACCAAAAAGCACTGCGATCCTGTCACTTAACGCCATAATTTCTTCCAGGTCTGCGGATATCAGCATAACACCTTTTCCTGCATTTCTCTGATCTATAAGCTGCTGACGGACAAATTCTGTAGCACCGATGTCAAGACCTCTGGTAGGCTGACTTGCCACGATCACTTTTGCATGATCGTTCAGCTCTCTGGCTATGATCAGCTTCTGCTGGTTTCCACCTGACAAAAGCTTTACAAGCGTATCAATCCCCGACTTTCCGGATGCGCGCACCTGATATTGTTTCATTTTTTCTGCTGCATTTTTACGAATAGCTGCTTTGTTTATAATAGAATGGTTTGCAAATGGAGGCTTCCCATATTCCCGGAGAACAAGGTTTTCTGAAATGTTCATTCCGGTGATCAGACTGTCTGACAATCTGTCCTCTGAAATATAGGAAACACCTGCTTCATAACGTCCGCGGATATTGATTCCTGCCAGATTCTGTCCGTCCAGAAGAATTTCGCCCTCACCGGTTTTCTGAATTCCGGTGATCACCTCTGCAAGCTCTTTTTGTCCGTTTCCTTCCACACCGGCAATTCCAAGGATTTCCCCTTTGTGAATGGTAAGGCTGATATTCTCAAGCTTATGACGGCTGTGTTTTCTGTGATGATTGGACACATTTTTCAATTCCAGCATAATATCTTTTTTGGGAGAACCTTCTATATGATAGTCATCATTCAGCTCTCGTCCGATCATATAGGCAGACAGCTCTTCCGGATTGGTGTCTGCAGTCACAAGATCTGCCACCTGTCTGCCATCCCGAAGAATGGTAACCTTGTCACTGATTGCCATAATCTCGCTCATACGATGGGTGATGATAATGATTCCATAGCCTTCTTTTTTCAGATTGCGGAGAACATCGAAAAACTGTGTGGTTTCCTGAGGGGTGAGTACGCCAGTAGGCTCATCCAGAATCAGAAGTTCTACATTTCTGTATAATGCTTTCAGGATTTCCACGCGCTGCTGTTCTCCCACTGACAGATCACTGATCACAGCATCCGGGTTCACGTAGAGTCCGTATTTTTCTGCCAGATCAGTCAGCTTCTTTTTTGCAGCAGCTCTGTCCAGGAAAAAGGAGTTGTCCTTCAGATTCAGGACAATGTTATCCAGAACTGTCATTTTATTTACCAGGGAAAAATGCTGCTGGACCATTCCAATGCCTGCATCGATAGCTTCCCTTGGAGAGGCAAAATCCGCTGGCTTGTCTTTCCACAAAATTTCACCGCTGTCTGCAGTGTACAGACCAAATATAATATTAACAAGTGTGGTCTTTCCGGCTCCGTTCTCACCGAGGAGAGCATGGATCTCACCTTTTTCTACTGTCAGGTTGATATCCTCATTTGCATATACGCCGGAAAATGATTTACAGATATGTTTCATTTGAAGAAGAGACATGGTTTTCTCCTTTTTCTCGTATAATTAAAGTGTTTTAAAAAGCTGAAACTTCGGAAGGTTATCTCCACTGACTGATTGATAACTTTCCTCCATTTCAGCTTCATTTGTCTTTGAACAATCAGTTGCCGGATTTCAGATTGCGAGCCATTTTTATAAAAACAGATATCTCAATCCGCGGTTACAAATCCGATTTCTTACTGTCTCATTGTGTAGTCGCGCTCAACTTCAAGCTCGCCGGAAACGATCTTATCAATTGCATCCTGTGCAGTTGCTTTCACATCATCGGAAAGATTGTCGGAAAGGAGAACTTCTACTGCGCCATCTGCCATACCAAGGTTGTAAACATCTCCCTCAAAGCTTCCGTCTGCAACGCTGCCAAGGGCAGTATCAATTACAACATCAAGATTGTAAATTGCAGAATCAAGAATATTGTCAGGTGCTAAAGAGCTCTGATCGTAAGAATCGCCCTGGCACCAGATTCCAGCCTCAACAGCTGCTGTCATTGCACCGTTTCCGCAAGCATTTGCACAATGCTTGATTACGTCTACGCCATTGTCGATCATAGCTTTTGCAGCTTCCTGTGCAAGCTGTGTATCAACAAAAGAGTTTGTCCAGGCTGTCTGAACTTCGATATCAGGATTTACGGATTTCGCTCCGTCTTCATATCCGTTAATGATCTTTACAAGGGAATCTCCAGGGATCGGTCCAATGGCGCCAAGCTTACCAGACTCAGAAGTAGAAGCAGCAATGATTCCTTCTACATAAGCGGTCTGCTCACATGCCATAACGTAGGAAGCTACGTTGTCAGCGGAAGCGTCAGCCTCTGTGCAGATGAATTTGGTGTCTGGGTAGGTCTCTGCAACTTCCAGTGCAGGATCACCGAACTCATATCCGTGACCGATTACCACATCATAACCTGCACTTGCATAGTCAGCAAAAGCAGCGGAAATATCAGCAACTTCCAGGTTCTCTGTGTAAGCCAGCTCGTATCCGTATTTCTCACAGGCTTTCTGTGTTCCTTCGTATGCTGTCTGATTCCAGCCCTGGTCATTTGCTGCTCCGGAAAGTAAAAGTGCTACCTTCAGTCCTTCTCCATCAGCTGCCTGTACCGGCTGAGTACATACACCATTTACCATAGCCGCTGTCATTGCCATTGCTAATCCCATAACCACCAGTTTTTTCATCATAATCCTCCTTGATCAGATCCTGTTTTCGTGTATTCGATACTGTTCACTCCGTGGCCAGTATCGCTTATTTTTCTTATCCGCAACTTTGTAGTTGCTATAAGGTTTTCTTAAGGCTTCTTTATAGTAAACTATATAGTTACTATAGAGTCAATACATTTTTTCTTTTTTTTGCAAAATTATCTGAAAAACCATTGAAGACGCACAGGGCAGTTTTTATTATTCTCCAAATTCTTCTGCAACCTTCTTCAGCATTTCCCGGATTGGCAGATGATATGGGCATCTTGTCTCGCACTTGCCGCATCCCACACATGCAGAAGCTTTCACTGCCATGCTGCCGTAGCGGTCTTTCGCCCAGTCAGCCAGATTGTAGCGTTCCAGATATCCTGCGAAAAGGAATGCGCTTGGGATGCTGATTCCAACCGTACATGGCGCACAGTAATTGCAGCGACGGCAGAAATTGGTGCCCAGCTGATGGCGGATCTGTTCCATTTCTGCAAGCTCTGCCTCTGTAAGAGGTGCTGTGTCAGAGCATGCCTTAATGTTCTCTTCCAGTTCAGATACTTCTGCCATTCCCGGGATTACCACAGTAACAGCCTGGTTAGAACAGACATAACGAAGTGCAAGACTGCCATTCTCAATTGCACCACCTGCTAATGGCTTCATGGCAATAAAGCCCACATTTTTCTCCTGACATTTGCGGATCAGCTCGTCGCCCTGGTTTTCTACGATATTATATGGAAACATAATTGTCTCCACCCAGTCCAGATTCAGTGCGCGCTCAAAAACAGCTGTAGAATGTGCAGTCAGACCGATATGACCAATTTTACCGGCTGCTTTCGCCTCCAATAAAGCCTCCAAGGCACCGCCCTCACCTATAACAGTGTCCAGCTGTTCCATGCTTGGGTTATGTACCTGATACAGGTCAATGTGATTGGTTCGAAGATTGCCAAGGCTCTTCTCAATGTCTGCTGCCATGGCTTCTCTGGTTCTTGCCATACTCTTGGTGGCAATCACAAATTTGTCACGAATTCCTTCAAGGGCATAACCAAGATACTCCTCGCTGACCGTGTAGCCTCTGGCTGTATCGATATAATTTACCCCCTCTTCTGCCAGCTGCTGCATTAATTTCTTAGTACCTTCCGCGTCAATTCTCTGGATGGGGATTCCGCCAAATCCCATACGGGAAATCTTAAGACCAGTTTTTCCAAGTGTTGTATATTCCATTTGTGCTCCTCCTTATTTTTGGTATACAATAATTTATAAAATGTGTCTGAAATTAACAAAATGTGCCACCGGCATACGCCGATGGCACATAAATAAACAGCTTATGCGATTTAGAACGGATATTCGCAATCCGCTTCCGCTACTTGCTCATAAATAAATAACTGTTCCGCAGTTATTCTAGCGGATATTCGCAATCCGCATCCGCTACTTGCTCATAAATAAATAACTGCTCCGCAGTTATTTATTTATACTCGTGACAGGTACTCGCCTGTTCTGGTGTCGATTTTCAGCTTGTCGCCCTGGTTAACGAACAGCGGAACCATTACCTGTGCTCCTGTCTCAACGATAGCCGGTTTGGTAGCACCCTGAGCTGTATTACCAGCGAATCCTGGCTCTGTCTCTGTAACTACAAGCTCAACGAATAACGGAGGCTCAATAGCGAATACATTGCCATTGTGAGAACAGATCTTAACCATCTCATTCTCTTTTACAAATTTAAGAGAATCGCCAACCTGCTCTTCTGTAAGACCAACCTGGTCAAATGTCTCTACGTTCATGAAGTAATATAATCCGCCATCGCTGTAGAGATACTGCATATCAACACGCTCGATACGTGCTGTAGGGAATTTCTCTGTAGGACGGAAAGATTTCTCTAACACGGATCCTGTAATAATATTTTTGTATTTGGTTCTAACGAAAGCAGCTCCCTTACCCGGTTTAACGTGCTGGAATTCTACGATCTGACAAACGTTGCCATCAATTTCTACTGTGACACCGTTTCTGAAATCACCTGCTGAAATCATAATTAATTTTTCCTCCTTATAGTGCTTATGACTAGAAATATTTTATTATATATGTACCATTTTTTCAACTACTTTTTTTCATATGCAGCCAAATTTTCCTGTTTTTCCCATATATTATGGCAAAATACTTTTGTATTTACGGAAGCTGTCCTTCAATTTCCTTGATCAGCTCCTCAAAAGGCTTCACTCCTGTCACAACTTCAATATCTGCAAATTTATGATAAATCGGATCACGCTGTTTCAGAAGCTTTTTGATCTTTTCATCCTGATTTTCGCCTTCCAGAAGAGGATTGCTATTTCCCTCAAGCCTCTTGCGGAGAGTCTCAGCAGACCCCTTCAGGTAAACAACTGTACCCAGCTGCTTAATATACTGCTCATTCTGCTCCTGAACCGGAAGACCTGCGCCAAGAGAAATCACTTTTCTTTCTTTATCTTCAATCAGAGCTTTCACAGTCATAGTTTCCAGAGCACGGTAATATGGCTCTCCAAATTTCTGTAAAATCTCCTTTACGGACATGTTCATCTTCTTAACGATCACCTTGTCCACATCCACAAATGTCAGTCCCAGGTCACTGGACAGACGTTTCCCCACTCTTGTCTTGCCAGAACCCATAAATCCGATCACCACAATATGGTTCATGAATTCTTCTCCTCCTTGGTATAAAAATGTAATACAATTTTCTCCAGATAGCGCTTCAGCACGATCTGGATCTCTTCCTTGGGATTGATCGGCTTTACCAGAATATTACGAAGGCCAGCATTCTTAGCCCCCCATATATCGGTAAAAAGCTGGTCTCCGATAAAGACCGTATTCCCTGTGTTCGTTCCAAGTCTCTCCATGGCCCTTTCATAGCCTTTTCTGGACGGCTTGGCAGCCATTTCAATGAACTGAGCGCCTACTGAAGCGGCAAATGGTTCTACCCTTTTTTTCCTGTTGTTTGACACCAGACAGCAGGAAAAGCCAATGTCGCGAAGCTGCTGAAAAAGCCGGACAGCTTCCGGATCTGCCGGTGCCCCATGAGGAACCAGGGTATTGTCGATATCAAACAAAATCCCCCTGTATCCCTCCTGGTATAGTTTTTCATAGTTGACTACATATGCTGAATCCAGATATTTATCTGGAAAAAAGCGTTCAAACATTCTGTTACATCCTTTAATTCTTTTATTTTCTATGGTAATACAGATTGCGGGAATGATTTTTCAAACAGACTCCGGCAACGCGCTTTGCAATGCACAGAAATCATGTATTCACATGACCTCGCGCCTGTTTTCCAAGAGGTTCTGTCAGGATCCCGTCACCTGCTTAGGTACGCCTGCAGTTCCTCATAATGGTCTTTCATCACATCATAACCATGCTGATAAAACGCCATCAGCTTCTCTTTGTTCGCCTCCGCACGCCCCACAGTGGGAATTTCCGGGCGGATGACAAAAATATGTCCTTCCCTCTCCCATTTTTCCAGAAGCTCCAAAGTCCGGTTGTAGCTGCGGTAACGATTATATAAAGTGTTCAAAAATTCCGGATAATGCCGAAATGCAGCCACATAAAGCGGAGTGCTCTTTCCCGGTTTCTTCTTGCGGTAACCCATATTTCGGGTAAGGATCACCACGTTCTTTCGATATCCCTTCTCCATGGCATGGATCAGGGGAATCGAATCTGCAATGCCGCCATCCAGATAAGGAACACCGTCAATCTCTACCATGGGACTTACAACGGGAATACTGGAAGAAGCCCTTCCAATATCCATCAGGCGACGTCTGTCATGCTTCTCAGTCATATATTCCGCATCACCAGTCTGGCAGTTGGTCACTACCAGCTCACACTCCGTATCTGACTGAAAAAAAGTATCAAAATCAAACGGAAACAATTCATTTGGATATTTGTCAAACAGCATATCCATGTCAAAAAGCTCATGCTTCTTAAGAGCTTCCTTAGTAGCAATATAGCTGTTTGCCTTATCCTCTATGATCATGCAGTCTCTGGTCCTTCCAGGCTGCCAGGATACATAATCAAGAGCATTGCAGGAACCAGCGGAAACACCCACCACATATGGGAATTTCACCTCTTTTTCCATAAGATAATCCAGAACCCCTGCTGTAAATACTCCCCTGCTTCCCCCGCCCTCCAGGACCAGGGAAGACTGATGCTTCACTGTCATTCTTATTCACGCTCCTTAAGCGGTACGTATACAGCCGGAGCCAGAACGTTCTTGTAAGCCGGACGGATGATTTTGTCTGTATTGATCAGTTCTTCCATTCGGTGGGCGCTCCAGCCCACAATACGTGCCACTGCAAAAATCGGTGTATACAGCTCAAGAGGCAGATCCAACATGCTGTAAACAAAACCGCTGTAAAAATCCACGTTTGCGCTGACACCCTTGTAAATATGGCGCTCCTCGGCGATAACCTCCGGAGCCATTTGCTCTACCATCGCGTAGAGATTGTATTCTTTCATACGGCCTTTTTCTCTGGCCAGAGTCTCAACAAAGCCTTTCAGTACCTGGGCACGGGGATCCGATACCGAATAGATCGCGTGTCCCATACCATAAATAAGACCTCTCTTATCAAAAGCTTCTTTGTGAAGCAGTTTCTTCAGATACTCTCTTACTTCCTTTTCGTCAGAAATATCCTTCACATTCTTCTTCAAATCCTGGAACATACTTACAACCTTAATATTGGCACCACCGTGCTTCGGACCTTTCAGAGAACCGAGAGCTGCTGCGATTGCAGAATAGGTGTCTGTTCCGGATGAGGAAACAACGTGTGTAGTAAATGTAGAGTTATTACCACCGCCGTGCTCCATATGAAGGATCAGGGCAAGATCCAGGATCTTCGCCTCCAGATGAGAATATTTCTTATCCGGGCGAAGCATACGGAGGATATTCTCCGCTGTGGAAAGTTCTTTCTTCGGATTGTGAATATAAAGGCTCTTGCCGCATACATAGTGATTGTAAGCCTGATATCCATAAACAGATAAAAGAGGAAATACACTGATCAGATTCAGGCACTGTCTCAGTACATTCGGAAGGGAAATATCATCCGGCTCCTTGTCATAGCAATAAAGTGTAAGCACACTTCTGGACAGGGCATTCATAATGTCCTTGGACGGTGCTTTCATGATAACGTCCCTTACGAAATTCGTAGGAAGGGAGCGCTGGTTCGCCAGAAGCTTGGTGAAATCCTCCAGTTCCTCCCCATTCGGAAGCTTGCCGAACAGTAAAAGATAGGTAGTTTCTTCGAAGCCATATCTGTCATCTTCAATAAATCCCCTGGTCAACTCCTTGATGTCATATCCCCTGTAGGAAAGACTGCCCGCACAGGGCACTTCCTTGCCGTCAACCACCTTCGTGGCGCATACATTGGAAATCTGCGTCAGACCCGCCAGGACGCCCTTACCATTGATATCGCGAAGCCCTCGCTTTACATCGTATTTCTGATAAAGAGACAGATCCAGGCTGGAATGCTCCTTGCAAACCTCTGTCAGGTTCTCTATTTCCGGTGTTACTTTCATCTTAAATCCTGTCATTCAAATAAACTCCTTTCTTTTTAATCCGTCCGATAATCCGTTCCTCCCTCAATTATTAATGCTGTCAGAGTCAGAAGCGGATGCTTCTGCTCCGGCATTGTAAATGGATAATCTGTGACTGCCATTGTTTTATTATCTTCTTATCGCTGTTTATAGGTGGACAAGAAATCCTTCAGCTTGTCCATAGCCTTCTCCAGCTGACGCACATTCGGCAGATATACTACGCGGAAGTGGTCAGGACAATTCCAGTTAAAGCCCTTTCCCGGCACCAGAAGCACCTGTTTCTCATGTAAGAAATCAAGAGCAAACTGCTCGTCATTGTGAATATTGAATTTTTCTGTATCGATCTTCGGAAAAATATAGAACGCAGCCTTGGGCTTTACGGCTGTGATTCCCGGAATGTCATTGAGTGCCTTGTAGATAAAATCTCTCTGCTCATAAACTCTTCCGCCTGGCTGAATGTACTCATTTACACTCTGGTATCCACCAAGTGCAGTCTGTACAATGGACTGGGCCGGAACATTGGAGCAAAGACGCATGGAGGAAAGCATGTTAATACCTTCAATATACCCCTTCGCCTTATTCTTGGCACCACTTAAGATCATCCATCCAATACGGAAACCAGCGATCATATGGGACTTGGAAAGTCCGGAAAAAGTAACGCAGAATACGTCTGGTGCAAGGGATGCAATAGAAGTATGCTTATAGCCATCCATGATCAGACGGTCGTATATCTCATCTGAAAAAATGATCAGCTCGTGCTCTCTTGCGATCTGCACGATCTGCTCCAGGATCTCCTTGGGATAAACTGCTCCTGTAGGGTTATTCGGATTAATGATAACAATCGCTTTGGTCTTGTCTGTGATCTTGCTCTTAATATCATCAATGTCCGGATACCATTCAGACTGCTCATCACAAATATAATGAACTACATTTCCACCTGCCAGAGTCGCAGTAGCTGTCCACAAAGGATAATCCGGTGCAGGGATCAGAATCTCATCCCCGTTATCCAGAAGTGCCTGCATACAGAGATTGATCAGCTCACTGACACCATTACCTGTATAAATATCACTCATGGTAACCCCGGGAATTCCTCGAAGCTGGGCATACTGCATAATGGCCTTTCTTGCGGAAAAGATTCCTTTGGAATCGGAATATCCCTGAGAGGTACGAATATTGCTCAGCATGTCCAGAATTACTTCCTGCGGTGCAGAAAATCCAAATGGATATGGATTGCCGATATTCAGCTTCAGAATCTCCATTCCATCCTCTTCCATTCTGGCCGCTTCATCCACTACCGGTCCTCGCACATCATAAAGTACGTTATCCAGTTTACTGGACTTCTCGAATGTTTTCATTTATTTCACTCCTCATCTTACTACTTATGGCCGGCATATCTAATATGGAAAAAAATCTATATCTGTCTTTTTCCTACTCCGGCATAATGTATTTCTTGCTATCTATCATCTCATATTTGGCTCATTTTCGCAAGCCTTAATGAAATTTTTGGAAATATGAAAAAAACTCTTTTCATTTTTAGCACTTTAGTGTATAATAGCGTCGTTAAAAAATTTTACACCTATCTGGATGAGGAGGAATTACAATGTCTTACACAGAAGAAGTATACGAAAGAGTCGTAGCACAGAATCCAGGTGAGCCTGAATTTCACCAGGCAGTAAAGGAAGTTCTGGATTCCCTGAAGGTCGTAATTGACAAAAATGAAGAAGAATACCGCAGCATGTCCCTTCTGGAGCGTCTTGTAGAGCCGGAAAGAATCATTTTCTTCCGCGTTCCGTGGGTAGATGACAAGGGCGTTGTTCAGGTAAACAAGGGATATCGTGTACAGTTTAACAGCGCTATCGGACCTTATAAGGGTGGTCTTCGTTTCCATCCGTCAGTAAACCAGGGTATCTTAAAATTCCTTGGATTTGAGCAGACATTTAAGAACTCCCTTACCGGACTTCCAATCGGTGGTGGTAAAGGTGGTTCCAACTTTGACCCGAAAGGCAAATCTGACAGAGAGGTTATGGCATTCTGCCAGAGCTTCATGACAGAGCTTTCCAAATATATCGGTGCTGACACTGATGTTCCGGCTGGTGATATCGGTGTAGGCGGACGTGAGATCGGTTATTTATTCGGACAGTACAAGAGAATCCGCGGATTATACGAGGGTGTTCTCACAGGTAAAGGACTTACCTACGGCGGATCTCTGATCCGTACACAGGCTACCGGATATGGTGTTGTTTATATGCTTGATGAGATCATGAAAGCACATAACGATTCTATTGATGGAAAGACATTCATCGTAACAGGATCCGGAAACGTTGCAATCTATGCTGTAGAGAAAGCTCAGCAGCTTGGCGGCAAGGTTGTTGCTATGTGTGACTCCAACGGATATATTTATGATCCGGAAGGAATCAAGCTTGACATTGTGAAAGATATCAAAGAAGTAAAACGTGGACGTATCAAAGAGTACGCAGACCGTGTTGAGGGTGCTTCTTACACAGAAGGTACCGGAATCTGGAACATCAAATGTGATGTATACCTTCCATGTGCTACCCAGAACGAGCTTGCTCTTGATGGTGCTAAGACACTTGTTGCAAACGGCTGCAAATATGTAGTTGAGGGTGCGAACATGCCTACTACTCTTGATGCTACAACTTATCTCCAAGAGAACGGTGTTCTGTTCATGCCTGGTAAAGCAGCTAACGCTGGTGGTGTTGCTACTTCTGCTCTTGAGATGAGCCAGAACTCCATGAGACTTTCCTGGACAGCAGAGGAAGTTGATGCGAAGCTTCATGGAATCATGGTAGACATCTTCCACAAAGCTGATGACGCTGCTAAGCGTTATGGTATGAAAGACAACTATGTTGCCGGTGCTAACATCGCCGGATTTGAGAAAGTTGTAGATGCTATGAAAGCTCAGGGCATCTGCTGATTCTCTGTCATCTGAAGTTTCAAAAAGACAGGTCCGCTGCGGCCTGTCTTTTTTATTCCATTTAATACTTGTTTATACAGAAAAAAATCCCCGCTCTCTGGCGAGGATTTCAGACTGTAGACAAAGCCCTGCTTTTGCAGGGTTTTGCTATTGTTGGAACCGCTTTTCTGCTATAATGAATATCAGAAGGGCGGTGTTTTTTATGATGACGAAAAATACTGTCCGGATAACGGTCGTCCCAGTATGGATACCGTCATGCTGATAAAGATACCATTCATTCAGTATCTCTATGGGATAAAAAGCATGCGTCAGACCATGAAAGAGATCGAGGTAAACGTTGCATACCGCTGGTTTCTCGGACTAGACATGTTAGATCCAGTACCTCATTTCTCTACATTTGGAAAGAATTATACCCGCCGTTTCAAAGATACAGACCTTTTTGAGCAGATCTTTTCAAAGATTCTGGAAAAACGAGGTTGGAACACAGCCAGATTTTTGTTGATTTTGAAGAAAATAAAAAGAAAAGAAGTTTTAAAAGAAAAATGGTGCTGGCCATAATCCCCAACACCAAGTTTGTCTACAGTCTGAGCCGGTGTTTTTAAACACCGGCTTCATTTGTTATATGGCAGCTGCTTCATAAAGAAAAATGGCTTATTTACTGATTTTTGCTTTTGCAGAAAGTCCCTTACTCTTGAAGAGCTTTTTGTAGGCGGAAAGCTTGCTTGCTGGTACTTTTACTTTCAGCTTCTTGTAGTTGTTTCTGCCGGCTTTGGTGAAAGCACTTTTTCCTACGGTACCGGAGGTAAGCTTCTTGGACTGAATGCTGACAGAAGTAAGGGCCTTGCAGTCGTAGAATGCTTTTTTGCCAATGGAAGAAACTTTGGAGCCAATCTTTACAGTCCGTAAAGCACTGCAGCCCTGGAAAGCACTGGTGCCGATGGAAGAAATATTCCTGGCAATGGTTACTTGTCTTAGCTTCCGGCAGTTTTTGAAAGCTCCGGAAGCAATGGCTGTGACTTTATAGGTCCGACCGTTTGCCTTCACAGAGGAAGGAATTGCTGCAGTCGTGATGGCTTTGGACTTTGACCGCTTTAAAGTAACAGAGGTACCATTTTTATTAACTGTGTAGACATTGTAAGAATCACTGAAGGATTTCACTACTGTAGTCTGAGGTTTATCATCTTTGTTATTTGAACTTGAGGTAATCTGGAAATCTAAGGTAATAGTTCCAAAATAGTTGTTCTGGCCTGCAATGGTTACAGTGGCAGTTCCGACTTTTTTGTTATTGCTGTAGGTAACTTTATAATCCTGTCCTTCTATAAGTTTTTGCTTTCCAAGAGTAATAGTTGGAACTGGTTTTAGAGCTTTTCCAGTATAAGCATAAGTCGCTTTAACTCCGGTTACAGATGCCTGAGAAAGGTCGCAGGCATAACCAATGTTGTTCTTACGTGCATATGTGATGGCAGCTGAGTTAGGGGAGGCATAAATGGTAGCGTAGTATACATGACCGCCGGAATACCAGTAGGAGCCTTCCCATACAATGTCATCCCCGATGTTGATTACGCTGTCTGGCAGAGTGACTGTTTCAAGATTAGAGCAGAAAGCAAAAGCTTCCTTTCCAATAGTGTGGACACCGTTTTCAATTACGACTTCCTTCAGATTGGGCAGATAATTAAATGCATTTTCTGAAATACTGGTAATCCCGGATTTTATAACTATTTTTTTTACCTGATTTTTCATGGACTTCCATGCCGTGCCGCTCCAGAAACTGTAGCCGCCCTGAGTGGAAGAAACGGGGAAACGATCGTTTTCATCCGTGGAGATATTAAGTGCACCCTGACCGGAAATGGTGAGAACACCATTTGCAAAATCCCAGGTAGCATTTTCACCTGCAGTACGGTAAATCTTTTTGGAGGCTGTGCCGTCATTTGCATCAATAGAGTAAAAATTAACAGTATTGGCATTGGAGGCGTAGTAAACAACCTTGGAATCTTTAACGACAGGCTGGCAGTCGGATACGGGCGCAGCAGTGGTGTATTCCCTGCTAAGTACATTTCCCTTACCATCAACAAAGAGGTAATGAAGAGTACTGGAAGAAAGCGAATCATCAGCAGCTGCGTAATTTTCTGACGAAGAATCGTCTGTATTTTCATATTCTTCCCAGGAAATCATGAAACGGTTTTCTGTGATTGGAGTGATCTTTACCCCCATAAAACTCTTTCCATTGCCAGTGTAGTTGGTAAGGTATTTTACAGAGGTTGCTTCTTTTGAAAAATCGGAAACAGGAGTAATTGTAAGGTAAATATTATGAGGAGTGTCACTTGTCACATTGTCATACTGGGACTGGTCGATGGTCGTTCCGATACACAGTACACTGTCAGCAGAAACAGCCATACCATCTACGCTTGCGTAGCAGTTCAGTGCCCATACGGAAGTACGGGAACCACCATAAGGAAGAAGCTCGATAGTTTTTTTATCAAGGGTGGAACTGTCGTATCTGGAAAGTTGGGTACAGCGGGAACCCTCGCTTTGCTCCAGAACATACAGATAAGAGGACTGCGATTTGATATACTGGGCAAAGGAGTGCCACAGATCACAGCTTACGATCTTTCCGGTCATGGAAGCCTGGTCAACGGCAATCATAAGGAATCCCTGATGTCCCTGTCCAACAGATTCATCTACATAGCCTTCATGACCGGTTACAATATAGAGAGTTCCGTTGGTTTCTGTCATTTCCACACATCCGTAATCGAATGGATAACGAACCTCTCCTCCAAATAAATCCGGATTGCTTGTAATGGAAGCCGCACCGCTGCGATTCCAGTTTGTATCATATCGGATGACACGGATAACCTC
Source organism: Ruminococcus sp. 1001713B170207_170306_F1 (assembly GCF_015668065.1). NCBI lineage: Bacteria > Bacillati > Bacillota > Clostridia > Eubacteriales > Oscillospiraceae > Ruminococcus > Ruminococcus sp. 1001713B170207_170306_F1. The sequence continues at coordinate 360,642 of NZ_JADPEX010000001.1, forward strand.
GGCGGAATTATCTTCGGCGGTGTTATTTTGTCCCTCTACCAGGTAATATCCATCAGATCCTGCATAAAAACCACCCCATAAAGGAAGCTCCATGGGAATTTCTCTTTTGTCTGTAATCTGCAGGCTGTTGTCATAGTATTCAATACCGACGCTGTTTGTTTTGCGGAATACTCGCATATAGCCGTTGGAAATAGAAATAAGGTCAGAAGAACGCCTTAATTTAACACTAAGGTTATCTTGCGCAGTAGGGGTGAGAGAGGCTGCCTGTACCTGTCCTGGAAATGCCAGCAGATATAAAAACAGACAGCAAAATAATAGGGATGTCAGTTTTTTGATCTTTTTCATAAGTTTCTCCTTGCTGTGTTGCTTTTCATGATTCTTATTATAATAAGTTTTGGGTAGAGTTGCAATCATAATGATAATGTTTACAGCAGAAAAAGTGAAAAGCTGTAAAAAACAGCAATTCTACATTTTTTATGGAGATTTCTGACATGGCACCTACCTGTGGAACTGTTTTGTGAGACTCATCAATAATAAGAAGGAAATCATCACCAAAGTAGTCCAGAAGTGTATAGGGCGGCTGTCCTGGTTCAAGACCGGAAAGATGCCTAGAATAATTTTCGATTCCGGAGCAGAAGCCGGTTTCCCCGCTCTCTGGCGAGGATTTTTCTAATTTAAAAATTTCTTTAATTCATCCATAAAGGTACTGACATCTTTAAACTCCCGATACACAGAAGCGAATCGCACATACGCCACCGAATCCAGATCTTTTAAATGGCTCATCACGATTTCTCCGATTTTCGTGCTGGAGATTTCTTTATCTTCGGCATTGAAGATGTCGCCTTCTATGGCATCGATCATGGCTTCCAGCTTATCACTGGCAATGGGACGTTTGTAGCAGGCGCGGCGGACACCATTGATCAGTTTATTGCGGTCGTACTGCTCACGGTTCAGATTCTTCTTGATTACGGTTAACGGGATTGTCTCCACGTTCTCATAAGTGGTAAATCTTCTTCCACAGGAATCGCACAGTCTTCTGCGTCTTATGGAATTGGTCTCTTCCACTGGTCTTGAATCTACTACTCTTGTATTATCCTGATTACAGTATGGACATCTCATGTATTTATTTCCCCTTCCTCATGTCTCCCCTTCTGCCATACAATCCGGGCAGCAGACTTTCCTCTTTTCTGTTTGCTCAGTAACATAAAACGGACTGAATTACTTATTTCTTATTATACTTTAATCATAGAAAGTATGTCAATAAACTCCATACATATTTTCAGACTTTTTGCATAATATCATAAAAAACAGGTGCTTTTCATGCGTATTTGCGAATTAAAGCAAAAAGAAGTGATCAATATCTGTACCTGCCGTACACTTGGCTGTCCGGTGGATGTGGAATTTAACTGTGAAACCGGATGTATTACCGCCCTTGTGGTTCCCGGACCTGGCAGTTTCTGCTTTTGTTTCTGGGGAGCCGGAAGTGAATATATAATTCCATGGAATTGTATCCGGCAGATCGGAGATGACATTATCCTGGTAGAAATTGATGAAAAGTATTGCTGTAAAAAGGCTTAATTCTATTTTCCCAATTGTCAAGGGGCAATAATTTTTATATTTTCCCGAAAAAAGAATATTTATCCTCCCACGTGAGAATCATTGTTACTGTTCACTTCGTTCTCAGCAGCACGCTTCGCGATGCACAAAAGGAGGATTCAAATAATGGCACTTAACAAAGTTGAAATTTGCGGAGTCAATACATCGAAGCTTCCGGTACTGAAGGCAGAAGAAAAAGAAGAGCTTTTTCGCAGGATCAAGGAGGGTGATGAAGAAGCCAGGGAACTTTATATCAAAGGAAATCTGCGGCTGGTTCTCAGCGTGATCAAGCGTTTTTCCAACAGCAGCGAAAATATGGACGATCTTTTTCAGATTGGCTGCATTGGGCTTATAAAAGCAATTGATAATTTTGACACTACATTGAATGTAAAATTTTCCACTTATGCAGTGCCTATGATCATTGGAGAGATACGAAGGTATCTTCGTGACAATAACAGTATCCGGGTGAGCCGGTCTCTGCGGGATATTGCTTATCGAGCAATTTATGCAAAAGAAACCTATATGAAAACAAATCTGAGGGAGCCTACCATTGCGGAAATTGCCAGCGAAATAGGGATAAATAAAGAGATGATCGTATATGCTATGGATGCGATACAGAATCCGGTGTCACTTTTTGAACCGGTTTATACGGAAGGCGGGGATACGCTTTATGTGATGGACCAAATCAGCGATAAGAAAAACAAGGAGGAGACCTGGGTGGAAAATCTGTCCCTCCGGGAAGCTATAAACCGGCTGAATAAGCGGGAACGGCATATTATTGATCTGCGTTTTTACGAGGGCAAAACCCAGATGGAGGTGGCCCAGGAAATCGGGATTTCCCAGGCACAGGTCAGCCGGTTGGAAAAGAATGCACTTAAAACCATGCGGAATTATCTGAGAGCGTGACGGAAATCATGGATCCCGGCATCACGAAATCCGCCCCTTAAATGGTCTGCTGTATGAATATATTGCAAAATCGCTGGTTGTTGGCCAGCGATTTTGCTTATTATGCTTCTATTCCAGAATACGTTTGAAAAAGGCCTTCTGCAAGATGTGCGTCACAATTTGTGGGAGATTTTGTCCGGATGAGGGCGCCGTAGCGGGCTACGGCAACCGAATTCGGGCAAAATATACCGCAAAGTGGGGCGTGCAGATTGCGGGAATGATTTTTCAAGTACGCTCTAATGCCTTTTCCAATTCTTTTATTACAATTTTAAGAGCTTTAATTCTCGCATACTTCTTATCTACAGATTCCAGGATATGCCACGGTGCATAGGCAGTGCTTGTCTTGGCAAGCATTTCATCTACGGCCCCTTCATAAGCATCCCATTTTTCGCGGTTGCGCCAGTCTTCGTCGGTGATCTTCCACTGTTTTTCAGGGTTGTTCTGGCGGTCGGTGAAGCGGGCCAGCTGGGTGTCTTTGTCGATCTGGACCCAGAATTTGATGATCACGGCACCCCAGTCGGACAGCTCCTTCTCGAATTCATTAATCTCGTTGTAAGCACGTTTCCAGTCGTTCTCGCTGCAGAAGCCTTCCAGACGCTCTACCATTACGCGGCCGTACCAGGTGCGGTCGAAGATGGCAATGTGACCGTCTTTGGGCAATCTGGTCCAGAAGCGCCAGAGGTAATGACGCGCCTTTTCGTGAGGTTCCGGGCTGGCGATTGGATGGACCTCAAAGCCACGGGGATCAAGGGCTTCTGTGATCCGCTTAATATTGCCTCCTTTTCCGGCTGCGTCCCAGCCTTCATAAGTAATGATCACCGGCACACGCTTGCGGTACAGACGGTTATGCAGTTCGCCCAGCTTCTTCTGGAGATGCTTCAGCTCTTTCTTGTATTCTTCATCCTCGATCACCTTGTCTGTCAGTTCGATTTCCGAAAGCTTCGGCATTTTCTCAAGCGGAAAAATGTTTGGGAGAAGCGGTGCGCTGTGTGTGCTGTTCTGCAAGGCTACCTCAATGTTATTTACCATTATTTCAAGAACCTGAAGTTCTACGAAGTTGCGGTCTTTTGCATCAATAATATACCATGGTGCAATAGAAGTATTCGTATCTGTCAGATAGCGGTCGAAAACCTTCTGGCAATGTTTGTAATGTTCGTTCTGCCACTTGTCAAAGGCATCCACACGCCATTTTGTATCCTGCTCTTTGTTAAGCTTCTCAATACGTCTGGTCTGCTCTTTTTTGTCAATCTGCATGAAAAATTTCAGAACCAGATAACCGTTGTCTGTGAGCTGTCGCTCGAAATGTTTGATGCTGTCGATCCGCTTTGCATAATCCTCTTCTTCCAGACCATTCAGACAGTCTTTGCAGGTCTGCTCCATCCAGCCAGAATCCAGAAAGGTAAATTTGCCGGCTTCCGGAATCTGATTGAAATACCGGTACAGAAATGGTCTGCGCAGTTCATCCTCTGTAGGCTTTGACATGGTTGCTACTTTAAAGAAACGGGGATCAATGTATTTGATCACTCTGCCGATTGTGGTACCTTTGCCAGATGCACCCCAGCCTTCAAAAAGTACCAGCACAGGCAGCTTGTGTTCTTTCAGCTTCATCTGCTGCTGATACAGCTTCTCGCCAGCTTCTTTAATCCGTTTCTTCAACTCCTCTTTTTCCGGAATCTCCTCCGGGATCCAGGTTTTCAGCATAAACACGTCCTCCTCACGTACTATTATTTTCAAACTTAAAGCATTTTTTCTGTTAAAAGCAAATTCTATTTTTTTATATTTATATTATTTTCTGCATTATAACATAATCATTCCCATTTTGCACGAATTTAACAAACATTTAACCGAATTTCGATTGCGATCGTTATCCTCTTATATACAATCCGATATTTTTGTGTTATTATTAAAAATCATATTTTGTGTAGGTTTTACGAACACATAGCGTTTTGTATGTTGCGCCTTTCTTTTCGTAGCTCAGATGTTTAAACTTACCCAAGGAGGAAGTCCCATGCCTTTATCTGTCTTCATAGAAATGACCCTGTCTGCCATCCTTACCGTCTGGTCGCCTGGTCCCAATAATATTCTTTTGCTGTCCACAGCCAGCAAATACGGCATTTCCGGTAATATCCGCTTTATGACCGGAATCTGGAGCGGATCTCTCACTTTGATGTGTCTTTCCGGACTGTTCTGCAGTACTCTTGGGAAAATCATTCCAGGGATCCAGCCGGTTATGAAATATCTAGGCGCAGCTTATGTACTCTATCTTGCCTGGCAGACCTGGCGCAGGATTCCGCCCTCTGACAATGTCCAGGACAAAAAGCCAACCTGGCTGATGGGATTTTTCCTGCAGCTGATAAATGTAAAGATCATCATCTATGGGCTGACCATGTTTTCCGCTTATATTCTGCCCTATGAGGAAAGGGTTCCTATACTGTTTTGCTTCGCTGTATATCTGATGTTTCTTGGAGCCCTGGGAAATCTAATCTGGGCATTTGCGGGAAATGTACTGAAAAGATTTTACAGCAGTCATTATAAGCTGATGAATGGAATCATGGCCCTGCTGCTGGTGTGGTGCTCTCTCAGGATCACTGGATTACTGTAAGACAGGCCAAAAACACCTCCCGGAATATGTTGGTTACTCACATTCCGGGAGGTGTTTTCTATAGGGCACTGTTCAATTTATGAGACACATGTATCAAATTGATACATGCTTATGCTGTCTTACTTAAATGCATCCACCAGTTCCTGACCATCGTCATATCCCTGGTTTTTCAGTTCTTCTACAAACCACTGGTCTACGCCTTCTACCGCCTCTTTAAAGGAATCAATATCCATATCCTCTTTTGCGGTAAAGGTAACGCCATTTTTCTCTTCCCAGCGGTTCATGATCTCATTGGCACCGGAGCGGTTGATGTAACGCTCATACTCAACAGCCATTCTTCCAGCCTTGTCTACAACAGCCTGCTGCTCTGGTGTAAGGCCATCATAGATATCCTGATTGATACAGAAGAACAGACAGTCATAGATGGCATCCCACATGGAGCAGTATGGCTGAACCTCCTGTACACTGGCTGCGTCGATTGCAGGAAGCGGATTCTCCTCTCCCTCTACGGTGTTCTGCTGAAGGGCTGTGTAAGTCTCGGACCAGTTCAGGTTGGTTGCATCTGCCCCCCATCTCTTATAGCATTCCATAAGAAGATTGGAGCCTGCAACACGGACTTTCAGGTTCTTCATATCGTCCACCGATTTTACTTCACGCACACTGTTGGTCAGTTCACGGAAGCCGTTCTCCGCAATACCCATGCAATGCAGTCCATACTCACTGAGGATTTCCTTCATCTTCTCTCCTGCCTCACCGTCAAACTTGGTATCTGCGTCTTCCACAGAATCATAAATAAACGGCAGGGAGACTACGTTAAATCTCGGATCAAATGCAGAATAAATCAGGTTGGAATGCATGGAAATCTGTACCGGGTCTCCGTTCATCAGTGCCTGGATTCCCTCGGACTGGTTTCCGTTTGTCAGCTGGTCTGCTGCATATATGTTTACTTTTACTTTTCCTCCTGTAGCTTTTTCCATCAGCTCGCCGAACTTGCGGCCGCCATCAGCCCAGGTAGAAGTCTCAGTTGTGGAGCATGCAAAATTCCAGGTAGTCTCCTCCCAGCCAAGGTCACTGTAATCGCCAATTCCGGTAAATGCCTCTACCAGCTCTTCTGCATCCTCGTATCCCTGGGATTTCAATTCCTCAATGAACCACTCATCTACACCGTCAACAGCTTCCTTAAAGGACTCAATGTCCATATCCTCTTTTGCAGTGAAGGTAACGCCGTTTTTGTCTTTCCAGCGGTTCATGATCTCTTCATCACCGGAGCGGTTGATGTAACGTTCGTACTCTACGGCTTTCTGTCCTGCCTCGTCTACAACAGCCTGCTGTTCCGGTGTAAGACCATCATAAATCTCCTGGTTGATACAGAAGAACAGGCAGTCATAGATGGCATCCCACATGGAGCAGTATGGCTGAACCTCCTGTACACTGGCTGCGTCAATTGCAGGAAGCGGGTTCTCCTGACCCTCAACTGTGTTCTGCTGAAGGGCTGTGTAAGTCTCAGACCAGTTCAGGTTGGTTGCATCTGCGCCCCATTTCTTATAGCATTCCATAAGAAGGTTGGAACCGGCAACACGGATTTTCAGGTTTTTCATATCATCCACAGATTTTACTTCGCGGACACTGTTGGTCAGTTCACGGAAACCGTTCTCTGCAATACCCATGCAATGGAGTCCGTACTCACCAAGAATTTCTTTTAATTTCTCACCAGCCTCACCGTCAAACTTAGCATCTGCATCTTCTACAGAGTCATAAATAAACGGCAGGGAAACTACGTTAAATCTTGGGTCAAATGCAGAATAGATCAGGTTGGAATGCATGGAAATCTGTACCGGGTCTCCGTTCATCAGTGCCTGGATTCCCTCGGACTGGTTTCCGTTTGTCAGCTGGTCTGCTGCATATATGTTTACTTTTACTTTTCCTCCTGT
>NZ_JADPEX010000001.1:367814-370515 GCF_015668065.1 Ruminococcus sp. 1001713B170207_170306_F1
TGCCTGGATTCCCTCGGACTGGTTTCCGTTTGTCAGCTGGTCTGCTGCATATATGTTTACTTTTACTTTTCCTCCTGTGGCCTTTTCCATCAGCTCGCCAAACTTGCGGCCGCCGTCCGCCCAGGTAGAAGTCTCAGTTGTAGAGCATGCAAAATTCCAGGTGGTTTCCTCCCAGCCAAGATCACTGTAGTCTGCGATCTCATTGAAGGAATAATCCCCGTCTCCGGCTGCAGAAGCTGCGGATGAGCCGCTGTCACCAGAGGAAGAATCTCCGGAATATGCACCATTTTTAGCAAGTGCTCTCGGAAGAGCCGTTGAAGTTACCGGAATATAGGTAACCACAAGAAGCACGGCCACACAGGCTGCCAGCATGGGCATAACTGCTTTTGAAATTTCCTGAAGGGTAACCTCCATGCCTTTTTTGATCTTGATTCCGATTGCCACAAACAGGTTGACACCAACCGGCGGAGTTACCTGTCCAATTGCAAGGTTTACAGTTGCCATCACACCAAATGCAACCACATCATAGCCAAGTGCTTTGCATACCGGAAGCATAACCGGAATAAAAATGTACATAGCAGAGTTTGCATCGATGAAGCAGCCTGCAATCAGGAAAATAATGTTTACGATCAGAAGGAAGGTAAACTGGTTATGTGCAATGCTTCCAAGAAGCGCTGAAGCTGCGTCTGCGATACCGAATTTGGTACATACATAGGAAAACAGGGAAGCACTTGCTACGATCAGCATGATTCCACCAGTTGTTTTCGCAGAATCCACGCAAATGTCAAACAGGTCTTTTAATTTAACCTCACGATAAATCACCATACCTACAAACAGACCGTATACAACAGATACAGCCGCTGCCTCAGTAGGAGTAAAAATACCGCCATAAATACCACCCAGAATAATAACCGGCATTAAGAATCCCCAGAAAGCATCCTTAAATGCATCCCAGCGCTCTTTTGCAGTCGCTTTCTTCTGGGCTGGCTGAATGCCTTTTTTTCTGGCTTCCACCATAACCACGATCACAAGGGCAACGCCCATCAGAATTCCAGGTACGATTCCTGCCATGAACATATCTGCAATAGATACGCCTGTGATAGAAGCATATACAACAAATGCAATACTTGGCGGGATGACAATGGCGATGGAGCTTGATGTTGCCATCAGGGCTGTGGAAAACGGTGCGCTGAAGCCTCCCCGCTCTACCATTGCCGGAATCAGAACTGCTCCAAGTGCTGCTACAGTTGCAGGTCCGGATCCGGAAATTGCGCCGAAGAAGCAGGCTACAATAACGCATACAATGGCGATGCCGCCTCTTTTATGTCCCACGCAGGTATCTACGAATCTGACAAGTCTTTTGGAAATTCCGGCTTTTGCCATGATATTTCCGGAAAGTACGAAAAATGGGATAGCCAGAAGGAGAAATTTACTGATTCCGGCATACATATTGGTTGCAACGATGGTAAGGGAGGTTCCGGAGTACAGGATTGCACAGACGGAGGACAGTCCCAGACAGATTGCAATGGGAACTCCCATGATCAGGAAAACAAAAAATGAAATAAAAAGAACTGCACTTATCATTTATTTATCCTCCTTTTTCAGATTGCCTGTACAATAGTCAAGACAGTATTCAATAAAATGTAAGATCATACATCCGGATCCGATTGGCACGAAGGACCAGAATATCCACTCCGGCCAGTTCAGAACGAAGGTACGTTTTCCGTTTTCCAGCTGTGTGATTACTTTTTCCATACCGAACCAGAATAAGATTGCGGTAAAAATAATGCACAGAACAGTGGTAAGGATAACAGATGGTTTTTTCAGTTTCTCAGGGAGACGGTCTGTAACCAGTGACAGGTTAACCAGTTCTCCTTCGCGGCATGCAAGTGCTGCAGCCATTAAGGTAATCAGTACAAAGACTGCGACCACAAGTTCCTCGGTAAAGGACCAGGAACGATGGATCACTTTTCGGGAAAAAACATTTCCCACGGTCAGAACCAGTATCAGCAGGGTAGACACTACCAGAATACAATTTTCTACTGCTGCTACTGCATTCATGATTTTTTTGAAGACTTTCATGATCTCTCCTCCTCTTAATTTACTTGTCAGGTTTTCGTCTTTCGTAAAATGGAACTATCTGTTATGCAGCCGCAGTACGATCCTGCCCGGCAGGGCTTTTGTGTAACAGGAAGTTCCAACGGAATTTCCTGTTACACAAAAAAAATCCGCCCCTGAACTAGGGACGGACCATATTAGACCGCAACCACCCTGTTTCCCCTTTGAAACAAGTACGAAAAGACAACGTACCGACATACGCGATTCCGATAACGGGGAACAACCGTGGAAACCTACTTGATGCAGTTCTTCACTTCGTATCTGGTTCCTGTTTGAAAAAACGGATACTTATGAAGCGTTCGGCTTCCCTTCTCGGGGATGATCTTCAAAACAGACCTGACGCTGCTTTCCACCGACACAGCTCTCTGTAGACAAGGTGCTTCTGTTTCTACTTCTTCCCTTCAAGGAATTTAATCCTTTTTTAATTTAGTTGTTTAACGAACTGAAGTAATTCTACTACTAAAATTCGGGGAAGTCAAGTATAATTATGCAATTGCTATTTAGTGTATGAACCATTTATGATAATGTCCTAATATACCATAAAGGAAAATGTCCCAATGTAGTATAATGCTTCCATCAACAG
>NZ_JADPEX010000020.1:0-96582 GCF_015668065.1 Ruminococcus sp. 1001713B170207_170306_F1
ATCAATATAACAAGCCCCAGCAAAAAGCCGGGGCTAATACTTCAATTATTTTAGGACATTTTCAAAAACGCTTGACAGTGTTATTTGAATCGTTGCAAATAATCACTTAGGCAAATCTTTATATACTTCACTGTTAAGCGCATCCTGGTATGCAGCATAAGCATCAGATAAATTATTATATTCCTCCCCTGCCTTAATAATATTCTGATAATCTGCTGGGGCAAGATGATCAGCTATTGCCATATATTTTCCATTCCTGCTGGCAACCTTTGATTTGGAAACATAATATTTTCTATCGCCTGTTTGAATCAGGATGGGTATTTCTGTGTCAGCCGCTATTTCCTTACCTTTTGCATTTATATCTAAGGAAGTCCAGAACAAATATCTTTTTTTTGCATCTTTTACACTTCCCAGATATGCCCATGTGCCAGTCTGTAGCAAACTGTTAGCACCAATTTGAGCTTTAATTTTTGGTACATATTTTTGCGAATCAGTTCCTGAATCAAATTCAAAACTCGAATTATCCTTTACCAGTTCCAGACAGCCACTATCTTTTAATACATCAAAGAAATTCTCACTCATATTATAGCTATTTGACGCTGATGACCCAGCCCCGCTCCACACAAATTTGGTTCCCGTTTTCTGGTCAAACGAAACCTTACAGGTTCCACCTGCTCCTGGTTTTCCAATCCAGTTATCCGTATCGCCTTCCTTTACTGAATGGCTGATTCCCCCAATTGTAATTACATCCGATGACTGCCAGTCATACTGTTTCTGTTTCAGATCGACAGTAACCACTTTATCATAGATTCCCATGTTTGCCTCAGTCAGCACCTTCGCATAAGCAGCGCGTACATTTGCAAGGTCTGCTGCTTCCCTGCTTTTTTCCAACTGACTTCCGAAAACAGGTATTGCAACAGCCACCAGCACCGCAATAATTGCAACCACGATCAAAAGCTCAGCCAATGTAAAGCCTTTGCGATTTATTTTCATAAAATACTCCTCAACTTCTTACAAGCACATCTGCATCATCAGGTGTTAAAACAGCTTCCCCCTATAAATTCTCTTAACAGGGAATTATTAGGCACTTCCTCGCTTGGCACAGCTACAAAATAATCAAAAAATTTCAGCAACCTGTTTGCCTCCAGATATTCCGGCTCCTCTTTGGAAATTCCGAAGAGAAGAGGCTCTGCATACACCTTCAGACATGCCAGTTCATAGATCAGTGCCGAGTTAAACATAACATCCGCTTCTTCCTGGTATGGAAAAATATTTTTCTCCTCGCCGCGTCTTACAGAGGGCCATCTTGCAATGGTCTCGCTGGCTGAGGTTCCTCTTGTTCTTGCATCCCGGACGATTCTGCGGATCAGTCTGCCGTCTGTGGTAGGAATCCGGTTGTGTTCATCAATGTTCAGCTGGGTGAGGGCACTGATATAGATTTTGAACTTGCTCTCCTTCGGAAGCGCATAGCTTAATTTGTCATTCAGACCGTGAATTCCCTCAATAACAAGGATATCTTCCTTCCCCAGCTGGAGAAAATCGCCTTTATATTCTCTCTGCCCGGTCTTGAAGTTGAACACCGGAAGTTCTATTCTCTCTCCATTAAGAAGTGCCAGCATATCTTTGTTGAACTGCTCCACATCAATGGCTTCCAGACACTCGTAATCCTTTTCCCCGAATTCATCCAGCGGTGTATGCTCTCTGTTTACAAAATAATTATCCACAGCAATAGGATGCGGCTTCATTCCGTGCGCCGCCAGCTGAATGGACAGCCTGTGGGAAAAGGTAGTCTTGCCGGAGGAGGACGGACCGGCGATCATGACAAACTTCTTGTTTCCTGCCTCCACGATCTGCTCTGCAATTCTGGCAATTCCAGACTCCTGGATTGCCTCCTGCATAAGAAGGATCTTCTGTATCCCCTGGGAAACGATCTGATCATTCAACTCACCTACTGTGGAGATTTCCAACCTTCTGCCCCACTCTTCTGAATCCTTCTGCACCTGGAAGATCTTCTCCTGAGGCCGGAATTCCGGGAGCATATCCGGAGCCTTAGCATCCGGCAGAATCAGCACAAAGCCTTCATCATACAGCTTCAGGTCAAAATATGGCACATAGCCGGTATCGTAAGCCATTGCCCCGTAAAAATAGTCCTCGAAATTCTCTATGCTGTAAATATTCACCCTGGAAACCCTGCGATAGCGGAACAGCTTCTCTTTATCATACATTCTGTGATGATGAAAAAGTGCAATTGCTTCATCCGTTCCTACACTTCGTTTCTTCACCGGGATTTTCTGCTTCACCAGCTCAGTCATCCGCTTCTTTACCTGGTCAAGAAATGCCTGATCCAGTTTCTGTTCTCCTTCCATGGTAAAGTAAAAACCGCTTCCTACAGAATAATGAAGCACCACTTTATCTACTTTTTCTTTGCCTGCAAGATCGTAAATTGCCTTTAAAAGTACCAGACATGCCGTTCGCTTATAGGTTTTATTTCCAATGCTGTCTTTTGTGGTGACCAGCTGAACTTCACCGTCCCGTTCTGCTTTTTTATGAAGCTCACAGATCTTGCCTCCTGCAATTACAAGAATAACAGGGGCCGGGCTGGTCTTTTCGTACGCTTTTACAACTTCTTTATAGGTAATTCCCATGGGAAACTCTCTGGTTTCCCCATTGATCGTAAGTTTCACTGTATGATCCATAAAATCTCCTTTTCTGATCTGAAAGATCAATTAGGCTAAACATAAATCACATTTTCCAAAACCAGACAATGTTATTCTGACAACTCATTTTATCTCCGGGCGGGCGAACACCATCACGCCCATCCACACCAGGTCTTAACCTTATAATATCGTATACGGGCTTCTCACCTTTGCACAGCTGACTGTAAGCTCCGGAAACGCTTTTGCCAGTCTTTCCCTCATATCTTCCATAAAAATATATTCCGTACCGTAATGACCTGCGTCAATGATTGCAAGTCCCTGGGCAACGGTGTCAATTCCGGTATGATGGTCAATATCACCTGTCACATATACATCCGCCCCGGCTGCAAGCACATCCTGAATCATGCTTTTACCAGAGCCGGTACATACGGCAGCCGTTTTCACAGTCTGTTCCAGATTTCCGTACACTTTCACATCCGAAAGCTTCAGGTTCTTTTTTACAAGAAGGGCGTACTCCTTTAAAGTCATCTCACAAGGCAGATTTCCCACACGCCCAAAGCCAATGGGCTCTCCGTCTTTTTCCCCGGTGGCACAAAGTACCTTCGTATCTGACAGTTCCAGATATCCGGCACTTAAATCTGCCATTCCCAGAATATCATAGTTGGTGTGCATCGCATAATAAGATATTCCATGGCGCACCAGACTGATAATTTTCCGTCCTGTAAAGCTATGATTGTTAATCTTCTTAATACCGGAAAAGATCATAGGATGATGGGTAACGATCATGTCAGCGCCAGCCTGGATAGCCTCGTCTAACACCGCTTCGGTAAGATCAAGGGCAAGAAAGACATGTTTTACCTCACTCTCGTCATCTCCTGTAAGAAGTCCCACATTATCCCAGTCCTCTGCAACTGCTGCCGGAAAATTTCCTCCCAGCCATTCTGTCAGTTCCTTAACCTTCATATTCTGCCAGCGCAGCAGCGATCAGCTGCGCCTCCTCCTTTACTTCCAAAATGCGGGCAGTAACTGCCTCTGCCTTCGGTGCCGTTTCCAATTGGTCCAGAATCTGGGAGCGGATCCGGGATTCCCGCTGAAGATAATGGTAAAGCACCTGGTTCTTTTCCTGAAGAAGATATTTGCCAAAGGCTTCCTCCAAGGTGTAAGCAGCTGGATTTTCCGGCATTTCTGCCCATTCATCAGCATGTAGGTTCTCAGAAGAAGCAGCTTTCACAGACGTATTTTTTTGGAAAGAATCCACGTTAAGTTTCAAACTGCTGTGAACATTTTCCCCAGGCACCACCCGCATCATGGGATAAAATTTCCCATCCTCTTCCACCATTTTCTCTTCTGTGATCTCCCAGCCTTCAGACTGGATAAATCTGCGAAAATGGGGAATGTCGGACTGTGGCTGTAAAATCAGCTCAGAGAAAGAATTTCTCACAGACCTGCCATCTGTGAGAATCCTTTCCATAAGGGGACCGCCCATACCTGCGATCACAAGGGTGTCACCCTCTCCGGCTTTCAAGCCTTCAAGTCCGTCTGAGAGCCGGGTCTGTATGTATTCCTCCAGTCCATACTGCCGGATATGTTCCTGTGCCCTGGAAAGGGGTCCTTTTCGCACATCCATTGCAATGGCGGATGGAATTTTTTTCTGCTGTATCAGGTATACCGGCAGATATCCATGATCGCATCCCACATCTACCAGCCGGTTTCCTTCTGTCACCAGGTCTGCGATTGCAGACAGTCGTAAGGATAACTGCATAGTCCACTCCTTAATCCAGATAATCCTTCAGCTTGCGGCTGCGGCTTGGATGACGGAGCTTACGAAGAGCCTTTGCCTCAATCTGACGGATACGCTCTCTGGTAACATTGAATTCCTTGCCAACTTCCTCAAGCGTTCTTGCACGTCCATCATCAAGTCCGAAACGAAGGCGGAGAACCTTCTGTTCTCTCTCAGTAAGAGTGCCAAGAACCTCCACCAGCTGTTCCTTCAAAAGAGTAAATGCTGCTGCATCAGCCGGAACCGGAACATTGTCATCCTGAATGAAATCTCCAAGATGGCTGTCCTCCTCTTCACCAATAGGGGTCTCCAGAGAAACCGGCTCCTGGGAAATCTTCAGGATCTCACGCACACGGTCTACCGGCATGTCCATCTCTTCCGCGATTTCCTCCGGAGTAGGTTCACGTCCAAGCTCCTGGAGTAACTGTCTGGAAACGCGGATCAGCTTGTTGATCGTCTCAACCATATGAACCGGAATACGAATAGTACGCGCCTGGTCTGCAATGGCTCTTGTGATAGCCTGACGGATCCACCAGGTAGCATAGGTACTGAATTTGTAACCCTTTCGGTAATCAAATTTTTCGACAGCCTTGATAAGACCAAGGTTACCTTCCTGAATTAGATCCAGAAAAAGCATTCCGCGTCCTACATAACGCTTTGCAATGCTGACAACAAGACGAAGGTTGGCTTCTGCCAGACGCTTCTTGGCATTTTCGTCGCCCTGTTCCATTTTCTTTGCAAGCTCGATTTCTTCTTCTGCTGAAAGAAGCGGAACTTTACCAATTTCTTTCAGATACATACGAACCGGATCCTCAATGCTCACACCTTCCGGAACAGAAAGATCGATCTTGTCCAGCTCTACTTCTTCCTCATCGTCCAGACCATCAATATCCATGTCATCGTCCAGCATAAGGTCATCTGCACTGTTCTCTGTGATACGCAGCACATCTACCCCACTTGCTTCAAGGAAATCGAAGATCTTGTCCATCTGTTCCGCATCCAGTGGCTGGTCTTTGAAATAATCACTGATTTCCTGATATTCCAGTACGTTTTTCTTCTTTTTTGCAAGCTCCAGAAGTCCCACCAGTTTCTCACTGAATTTGCCCATATTCATTTCCATAGGTACTCTAACCTCCATATAGTGTTAATATTTTATCCTTATTCAAAAGAAATATGCAATTGCTGCCTTTTTCTTCCAAGCTCCTCCAGATCCTTCTTGGCCTTTACAAGCTCCTGTAAAGCCCCCATATCTGCAGGATCCCAGTTTTTATTTTTCTCCGCCAGACTCTCCTGTTTAATGCGGATCAAAGCATCGGAAAATGCTCTCTGCTGTTCCTCCTTTGTCTCAAGGTGGATCGTGGCATTAAAGAGAGAGGCCACCTCTTTCTGCTCTTCACTGTCTGTAAAAGCATTCAGAAGTCTGGCCGGATTCACATCTCCCTCTTCGTGCTGCTTCCAGAGCATTTCTGCCACCTCTTTATAAAGAGGAACTACAAAATCTGAAGGGGAAAGATATTTCTCCACAGTATCAAAAATTGCCGGATAGGTAACCAGCCAGGTAAGCATCAGCTTCTGGGATTTATCTGCCGCGCTCTCCTTTTTTCTCATTGGAGAGCCGCCGGATTTTGGCTGGATACGCTTCTCTGCAGGCGTACCCTTCAGAGCAAGGGTGTTTACACGCTTCCGAAGGTCTTCCACACTGATTCCATATCTGCGGTATTCTTTTACAATTGCTTCAATATACAGATTCCGCTCCAGTTCATCAGAAAGTTCCAGAAGATACTGGGCACACCGCTCAAAAAACCGGTTCTGTCCCTGTGGCTCATCCATAGGAAAATCACCGGAAGCAATACTTACCCGGAACATAAAGCTGTCCGTAGCTGCCTCCAGCCTTTTCTCAAAAGCCTCTGCACCTTCTGCTTTGATAAATTCATCAGGGTCCTTGTGAGGCCGTAAATTCACCACTCTGGAATTCACGCCGGCTTCCCGTAGAATGGGAATGGCTCGCAAGGCGGCTTTTACACCAGCTTCATCACTATCGTAAAGAAGAAGCACTTCCTGTGTATACCTCTTCACCAGACTGGCATGTCCGGATGTAAGCGCCGTTCCCAGAGAAGCCACTGCATTGGTAAATCCCGCCTGGTGCATGGAGATTACATCCATGTAGCCCTCGCACAGGATCAGGTAATTTTTCCTGGTGGTTCTGGCTATATTCAATCCGTACAGATTACGGCTCTTGTCAAAAATACGGGTCTCTGGCGAATTCAGGTACTTGGGCTTGCCGTCTCCCATCACTCGCCCGCCAAATCCAATCACCCTGTTATTGACATCCATGATTGGAAAAATAACACGATTCCAGAATTTGTCATACATGCCCTGGCGTTCATCCACATTGAAAAGGCCGGATTCCCGAAGAAGTTCATCACTGTAATTCTGGGATTTCAGATATTTATACAGGTCATCACTGTACTTGTCTGAATACCCCAGACCGAATTTCCTGATCGTCTCTTCGCTGAGACCTCTGCCTGTAAGATAATCGTGGGCATTTTTTCCACCTTCACGGCGCAGCTGGTAATAAAAATACTGAGCCGCTTTCTTATTGATTTCAAGCAAGGTTGCGCGCTTCTCCGCTTTTGCCCTTGCCTCCTTGGAATATTCGATCTTGGGAAGTTCCACGCCGGCACGCTCTGCCAGATGGGAAAGTGCTTCTCCAAATGAATAATTCTCATATTGCATTACAAAATTGTATACATTTCCTCCAGCTCCGCAGCCGAAGCAGTAATACATCTGCTTGGACGGCGTTACGGAAAAGGAAGGGGTCTTCTCATTATGAAAAGGACACAGACCAAAATAGGAGCTTCCTCTTCTGGTCAGTCTTACATACTGGGATATCACGTCTACAATATCATTTTTCATTCGCACTTCTTCAATGATATCGTCGGAATAGCGCATGCTTATCCTCCTTTGATTTGATATGCCGCATATCCAAGAAAATGCGACATCTTTCGCGTAAATAAATATTATATCTCATTGCAAGAGTTTTGTCCACGTTCTAATAAACCTCCCAGGCTCTTGGTATGAAAATCTCCTTGAATTTCTTCATGGAATACTGATCCGTCATTCCTGACAGCCAGTCACATACCGCCCGGTCTTTGGGAACTCCCTTTTTCTCAATAAGAGCAACGTACTCCCTGGACATTGCTTCCGGGTGATCTATGTAATAGGCGTATAATTCTGTCAGCATTTTGATTGCCTTGGATTCCTCACGCTTCGCAATGGGATTCAGATATACTTTCTGGAACATCTCTGATCGAAGATCCATGAGTGCCTGCTCTACAGGAGCAGACATCTGAATGGAAGGCTGGTCAATGCTGTGCTCAATCACATCATGTACAAAGGTATTCAGCCTTTCTCTTGTGGTCTGTCCAAGAAACTCCCTGAGACTGGCAGAAATATCATTCTCTGTAATGATCCCAGCTCTCTGGGCATCGTCCATATCATGATGAACATAGGCAATCTTATCAGAAAAGCGGACTACCTGTCCCTCCAAAGTGGACGGATGACCGCTGGTACGGTGATTCAGGATTCCGTCTCTTGTCTCCCAGGTAAGATTCAGTCCGTCTCCATTCTTCTCCAGTACTTCCACCACGCGGACGCTCTGACGGTAGTGGGCAAAGCCCTCAGGATGAACGGTATTAAGTGCGGTCTCTCCTGAATGTCCGAAAGGCGTGTGACCAAGGTCGTGTCCCAGTGCAATTGCTTCCACAAGATCCTCATTCAGGCGAAGTGCCTTGGCTATAGTACGTGCGATCTGGGATACCTCCAGAGTGTGCGTCAGCCGATTCCTGTAATGATCTCCTTCCGGAGCCAGAAAAACCTGAGTCTTATCTTTCATCCTGCGAAAAGCCTTGCTGTGCAGGATCCTGTCCCGGTCTCTCTGGTAAACCGTCCGGACGTCACACTCTTCTTCCTCCCGGTCTCTTCCTCTGGAACGTCCACTGTATGCGGCATAAGGACTCAGCAGTTCCAGTTCTCTTTCTTCCATGCTTTCTCTGATATTCATATATCTTCTATCCTCCAAAGACTGACAGGTACGCCGATAATCTTCCTCCTATTAATTATATTCTACACAAAATTTCAAATTCCTCTTTTTTTCAAAAAAAACTTGAAAATTTTTAATTTTTTTTAAAAAATGTGTTGACAATCATATACCCCTTTGTTATACTAATATCCGTCGCAGCGAGAAAGAAATCTTTCTCCGAGAAACGCGATATGCGGAAGTGTCGGAACTGGCAGACGAGCAAGACTAAGGATCTTGTGAGCATTGCGCTCGTGTGGGTTCAAGTCCCATCTTCCGCATGACTATTTAATAGTCACAATTTCATATTTTATCGCGCAGAGGTTTTTCCTCTATGAATGCGATATGCGGAAGTGTCGGAACTGGCAGACGAGCAAGACTAAGGATCTTGTAAGCATTGCGCTTGTGTGGGTTCAAGTCCCATCTTCCGCATGTACTACGTAAGTAGTTACAATTTAATATCTGATCGCGTAGAGATTTTTATCTCTGTGGAATGCGATATGCGGAAGTGTCGGAACTGGCAGACGAGCAAGACTAAGGATCTTGTAAGCATTGCGCTTGTGTGGGTTCAAGTCCCATCTTCCGCATTTTTTTATTTTATCAAGAAGTGTCAAAAGCCTGCAAAGCGCCTGTTTTGCGGGCTTTTTTGGACTCCGAATGTTCAGGAGGTAGATAAAGTGTGTCAAAACTCTGCCCCTTTTTTGCCCCTCGAGGGGCAGAGATTTTGCCCCTTAAGGGGCAGGATTCTTGCCCCTCACATTTTCCAGAAAAAATAAAGCAAGATTTATAATATAAGAAGAAAAGCCTTTACTCTCCTGAGGGGCAACTCGCGGGATTGTAAGGGCTTTTCTTATCTAAGGGAAATCTCATGTTCAGTTTTACTGTACCAGATTCTACCTCATCTGTCGAGCTTTATCGTGCGAGATAGTACGACAGCATTCGACATCACAAACTCTTCACCAGGACTGTGAAGCCTGCTGTCTTCAGCTTCTTTACCACCTTATTGGCAGCCTTCTTTGTTCTGTAGGTGCCGACCTGGACGCGGTATGGGACGGAGCCGGTTACTTTGCGGATACTTGCTGAAAATCCCTTTTTCTTAAGTACTTTAACCATCACGTCTGCATTTTCTTTTGTCCCATAGGCTCCAGCCTGGATGTAATACTTTGCTTTCGGTTGCGCCGGCGCAATTGTGATCGTTTTTCCCAGAATGCCCTCTGCAATCAGCTTGCCATGAGCGTCCATGCCAAGTTTTTTCGCTTTGGCATAATCGTCCTTGTTATCACAGAAGAAAGATTCTACCAGGACAGCTTTTGCCTTGGTCTTTCTGGTCCAGTACAAACCTGGACGTTCTTCAGCTCCTCTGTCATGCCAGACAGTGCCAAGCTTCGCGCTGATCCGCTGGGCTTCCGGAAGTCCATTTGCATTGTAACAGTATGCTTCACAGCCATATGCCTCTCCATTAAATGCATTCAGATGAAGCTGGACAGACAAATCATAATTCTGTTTATGCTCTTCTTCAATGAAATACTTGATTTCATCATTCAGGGAATGTAGCTGCCCTTCCGGAGCAATGCACAAGGTTGCCTCATGTCCCGCTGCCTTAAGCCATTTACACACATAGGGCGCCAGTTCCTTGTTGTACTTGTATTCGTTCACACCACCCTTGCTGGTGCCATCTGCAGATGAGATGATGCCACCGCCATAGTTCGCGTGTCCTACACAGATAAAATATTTCATGTTGAAATTCTCCTTTCAAAAAAGAGGGCGATCACTCGCCCTCGTCAATATCTTCCCCATCTTTATTGATTGCCTTGTCGGCTACTTCCAGTCCTTTGATCAGGATCTTCGGGACGTCCACTCCCATCTCCACCAGATTCTCACAAATAGACCTGATCTCATTTACCAACAGGGATGCCAGTACAAAGAAGCCAAGTAATGTTGTGATTCCCAGATCAACGCCGAGCGTCTTTCCAATCTCTACAAACACTGCAGATGCTCCAAAGGCTACCGCAATCATGATCCAGTAAGCCAGTTTTTTCAGGACTCCCTTCCAGCCGGCCTTGGAGTTTTCTTTATGCGCCAGTCTAGATTTCATCCAGCCCGTAATCCAGTCAGCAACATTAAATGCCAGGAACAAAGCAAACAGAATCCAGTGCTCTCCAAAGATATAGCTCAATACAGCAACAGCTGCGCCAACAATGGCATTATACGTATCAATCACCTTCATAATTATGTGTTCTCCTTCTTATTATATTATTTTATGGTATAAAAATAAGACCGGTTACGCGGTCTCGCCCTGGGTTCGTTCATTTATTTTTCCTTTCTTTGCTTGTGTATTAGTGTCATGTCAGTATTCGAAGCTTCGGACGCTCAAATGGCATTAATAATCAGCAAAACACGAATTTAGGTCAAAGAGTTCAGGTAGTACATTACTTTTCTGGAACATATAATAGTACGAGCTTTGTAGGACCGAAATTATCGGAAATGGGAATAACAGGAAAAAAGTTATGTACATACCCGGCAATAATAGCAACTGTAAATACAAATGTAGGAAACTTTTATGTTGAGAGTGCTATTCGTAATTCAGATGATCAAATTACTGTTATATTCAATAGAGCGTATAGTGGTAGTTTTATTTTAGCATTATCTTTTTTAATTGAGAATGCCTAATAAAGTAATACAATGTAGCTGTATCTTTTGCCCCAAATTATTATGCAGTAAGTAATAAAAAGTTAACCCTGGCAATAGTAATTTGATTTGAAAAAATCACTTTTAAAGAAGTTCCTGAAAGACTTGCAACGAGTATTGCAGTTCCGGCATCTTGACATGTTGCTATAACATAAGTATATCCACTAGGGATATCGGAAAAAGTTACAGTTGATGTGGCTGCTCCATTATAAATAGCCGTTCCAAAATACATTTTTTGTGTTGGAATCTTCGTGTTTTGCTGATTTCTAACACCCAAAACTTTCTCCTAATGATTCTATCAGCGGGCATAGCTTTAACTCCGGAGTTCTCCCCGGAGTGGTTTTCTCTATCTCTTTATGCTGAATATTTATTGTATAACGCTCTCACATTACTCTGACTGATGTAACAATATACTTGGGTAGTCTTCAAATCAGCATGTCCCAGAACTGCTGCCACATCTTGTATATTCGCTCCCCGATCAAGAAGGTTGGTCGCTAAAGTCCTCCTGTATCTATGAGGATGTACATTTGTAACATTAGCACTTTCCCCAAGCTTCTTTAGTGTTCTTTCAATTCCTGCTTTCGACAATCTCTTATAGGGTGTCCTTACACTAGCAAACAGGCATGGATCCGTATCTGTCCGTGTATTCAGATAATCCTGCAGATGCATTAATGCTACTGGTGTAAGGTAAATCGTCCTCTCTTTATTTCCTTTTCCCCAGGACTACTGCATCCTGTGTCTGAAAATTTATATCGTTTCGGTTGAGCCTTACCACTTCTGATACCCTGCAGCCAGAAGCATAAAGGAATTCTATCAGCGCCAGATCCCGAAGTGTTGTACAGGCCCGTTTTAGTCGCTCCATTTCTGGTGCGGTATAGGGCTTTTTCACTACCTTCGTATACTTAATCTGGGACAGTGCTGCACATGGGTTTCTTCCGATCATGCCCTCGGCAGAGAGCCAGGAAAAGAAACTGCTGAAACATCGGCGGATTCCGTCCAAGGTACGATTGCTTACCTTCCGGCGCTCCTTGTATGCGGCCAGGTAGTATCTGAGATCGTAGGTAGTAATCTCATGCAGTGGCTTACATAGAGTGTGTAGCATCATGTAACACGCATCGTAATAACGCCGAATTGTGGATTCTGCCTTTCCTTCTACTCGCTTGGTCGCTATATATTTTGCCAGCATACTGTCTGGAGCGTTGTCCACTACAGTTAGTTCTGTGCTTCTCTCTTGCACTTCGTAACTGTTCAATTGAATACAGAGTGCATCCTGTACTGCCTGGAGTTGCTGATCATCTAATAGAGATTGCACCGCCAGCAATACATTATTAATAATCGTATTTCGTATATCCATAACCTTATTCCTCCTTCTGCTTTATTGTAGCATCCGGAGGAAAGAAGGTCGCAAAACACGAAGATAATCCAAAAACAATATACTATTAAAGGTACTGGTATTAGTTATTATTATATTGCACCACCACAAGATAATATGAAATGTATATCTGTATCAAATGCCAATTGGAGTTCATGTAATGTACTTGTTAAAGGCATTAGTATGTCTGGCGCAAGTGCGATTATATTTACTGAACGTAATATCTCGTCATCAGAAAAACTTACAATCAATTCCTTTTGGATGGAAAGTTAGTATCATTTTTTAGCATACCATTTTACAATATATAAATTCCTTTTATGCAATATTCCAAGGTCTATAGTTATCTCCATTATGCGCTGTAAAGTGGCGAACGTTATTATCAATATCCCACACTTCTATAGTAGAATAACCTGAATATAATTTGCAAACAGTTATTGATTGCCTATTACTTGTGCATGGATTTGATAAATTAGGATAGTCTGATTTCCATGCAGCAAATTTTATTCCAGTACCATCAGCTAATTTAGTAAGTATCTGATCCCATGTTGCAGATGCTGTTAATCCAATTTGAGATAAGGAACTGTAGAATTTAAAATTCGTGTTTAGTGCATTAATCCCTAACGCCTCTTTCAACTGCGCTATAGTAATCTTCTGAGTTGTAGAGCCGTTCTCCAATACCACGATATCCGTATCCGATACTTTGGTAGCTGCAGGGAGAGCTGATATTAGTGTACTTTGTATAGATTCAGACATTTTTCATCAATCCTTTCTTGGAATTTTTTCAATTACTTTATTATTCTTTGTCATCAGGTACTTGCCATCTTTGGTGACCAATGCGTATACTTTGTCAATGATCTTCACTGAAAGGACAAAGCTTGCCCCTGCATTAACGGGGTTCGGTGTCATCCTCACATCACTGATTAATATGTTTGCCATATCACTTCACCGCCACTTCTACTTCTGCAATCAACTTTTCGTCCAGTATTTCATACACGACCAGAAGCTTGTACATGCCTTTCTTTTTGGGCTGTATGAGGGTGTCCAGAATGTGTTCCTGGATTTCCGGATGTCCGGTATCCTCTGGTTCCTTCGCACCCCGGTAATACAGCTCATAGGAGGCTGCCGTGATCAGAAAATTTTCATTTTTACAGGAGCAGACTCGCAATCTCACATGCTTCTGTTCTCCAAGCTCAAACGGTACAGTCATTACACCCACAACCTCCCATCAATTCTACATAGTATTCAGATTCCAACAGTTCCTCATAATATGGACATGGCTCAATATGTACACATAAAGATGCCAGATCTATTGTAATGATATATTTTGCTGTATATCCTACATTTCCAGCTTCATCAATGGCTGTCAGATCTACCACAAAAGCACCATCAAGGCTTGCGGGGACGATGGCTTCCCATCTGTCCCCTTGTGTCCTTGCGAATGAGATAGTGTTTCCATTGATAGTACCCCTTAATGCTACTACCATGTTTCCACCACCTTTATCAGTCAGTAACCTCTACAGAGATTACAACGGTTTTTTCAGTATCAACCGGGTTCGGTGTTAATGTTACGGACTTGATGACAGGAGCCTTAGTGTCCAGTTTCACAGTTCTGGTTACTGTGGTACTCTTTCCGGCACTATCAGTAGCAACTACGGTGATGGTGTTTGTTCCCTCAACAAGAGTAATTGTTTTAGACCAGGAACCATTAGAAGCAACAGTTGCCGCCTCTGCATTGCCGTTGTTAAGTTTTACTGTAACAGATACCGGACTGGAAGTAAGATCATTGGTAGTACCCTGAACGTTACAAGCTGCCTGATTTGTTACAAATCCATCTGCTGGAGAGGTAACGGAAAGTGTCGGTGGTACGGTATCGATCTTGAAGGTCACGCTCTTCTGGGATGCAGCGTTTCCATCATAATCAGATGCATCTACCTTGATCGTATGACTGCCATCGGCAAGAGCCGTACCAGGGGTATAAGTACATTTATAGCCACCGGAAATAGCAGTCTTAGAAATACTATCCCCTGTGATCTTGCTTCCAGAATCAATGGTAACGCCAATAGTTGACGGATTCACACCGGAATCGTCATCAGTCACAGTCCAGGTGATGCTTGGTTTATTGTTTGTAATCAGTGCACTGGCTGTAGGATATATGATTGCAAGGACTGGCGCCACTCTTTCCTTAACCCGTAACTGCAGGGAACTTCCAAGGGTGGAGTGGCTGGCATCCGCTGTGGAAGTATTGTTTGCATCATCTGTGGCCCTGACTGTCACATCGTAATAATGTCCGGACTGAGAGTAACTTGACTTACCAGGCGCTGTAATAGTCGCCTCATATCTTCCAGTAGAACTGTTATAGCTTAAATTCACTGTCTGGCCATTAACAATAGCCTGTACTGTTTTTACACTCATTTTTTTCATTCCTTTCGTGAAATATTGTTGATAAGTTCTTTTAACTGCTCTACCTCTGCTGATAAAGCATCAATTTTAGAAAGTAATATCTGGTTATCTGACTGCAATGCCAGAACCTTCTCATGGTCGTTTTTCAGCATGGCAAACATGCATGGGATCATAATGCGGTAATTCCAGTTTTCAGCTTTACCTTTTTCATTATGGTCAACAGCTAATGGAAATCTGCGGTCAATGTCTTCCGCCAGGAACATTGGCATTTCTTTACCATACCGCTCATCATGCTCAGACAGATAATCATCCTTGTATTTCGCCCAGATAACCTTAATCCGGTAAAGTTCTTCTAACTCTTCCTCTTGAACCGTTTTTCCAATGGTCTTATAGCGCATAGATGAGCTGGCCACATAACCAACGGAATAGTTATTCATATTTAATGCCAGGGTATTTGCAGAAGAGGTAGAACCCAAACCATATATATTAAGTTCCCCGGATCCGTCATAAAATTCTGTTCCATCGTCAGCTTTCGTAGTCCTTCTCTGGGTATATATACTTAACCCATACTTCACCATCGGAGTCCGCCCGTTAGCAGATAACACGGCATCTCCGCCGAATACGATCCGGCCATCCTTATAAAGACGGATACTACCGTCATCTGACTCTAAATAATCGGAAATGATCTTCCAGCCGGCAATTGCGCCAGTTCCGGCAGTTACAGTCCCGGAAAACTCGCCCTGGTTAAAATGCACGCCTGTGTTGTTAATATATCCGATCTCGTTCCCGGATGCATCCAAGATAGACAGCAGGCCGTTTCCATTATTTGCACCGCCAAGCTTCACGGTACCGCCCTGGGCGAAATCAAAGGATATGTAAAGCTCCCCATTTATCATGGTAACGCTCTTGATCGTACCGTTTTTACTCAGCTTGTTAAAAATATCCTCCTGTGTCTGCCCCTTGACTGCATTGCTTGCCTTTTTTTCCGCTATTGAAGTAGCAACAGTGGAAGCGATATCATCAACAGTCTTCCCTTGGATGGAAAAGCTGCTGACCTTCATCTCAACATTTCCATCCTCATCAATATATAGGGTAACGGATCCATCCTTGTTCACAACCTTCAGCTTCTTAGCATCCACCTGGTCACCGGTTACATGCAACGATCTGATATAGGTTGCATTGATGTATAACTGGTTGCCTTCCTTATAGATACCTTTGATCCTGCCATCGTCTGTAAGCAGGTTAAAAATATCCTCATGCGTCAAAGCTGCCATATCTACCACCAGGGGAATGCTCAGCCTATCAATCAGTTGGGTGGTGCCGCCTGCAGCATACAGAGATACCCTCAGCTCCACAAAATCCCTTGGCACTGCCAGGAACTTCCCACTCCTTGTAGTCAGCAGCTTTCCATTTAGGGCAGCGATAGCCGAATACAGCAGATGGGTTACCTCTGCCTCGTCTGTGGATGATGTGTAGACTGTTTTCCAGGTGTTCCCGTCTGTCGTCTCCTCGATTACAAAACGTCCTGCATAAGGCGGTCTTCCGCCAGTCCCGCTTCTATATCCGGAAAAAGTAATACTGTCCGGATACAAAAGTCCGTCAGCCCCACGCTTTATGACGGTATTGGAGCTTTTCAAGTAGTACATTTCCCCTGGATCACCATCCGCACCGTCTTTTCCCGCATAGTTCTTGGAAAGATTAAATTTCTTAGACACCGAGACGCTTGACAGATAGGTGGCGCGGATCGTCACCCAGCCTTTGTCCGCAGTGAGCCCAGTCACCGTATAGGTCCGTGAATTTTTATCCCAGTTTCCGGTCACACCGGAGGAAGTGGTAACCGTGTAGGTACAATCCTTGGAAATATCGTTCGAGCCATACATAACGGTAGCTGTGGTCGTGATCCCAGTGGGGAAGGTCTTATAGTTTCCGTCCGAATCGACCGGGATCCCCTGGTAATCATCAGACAAGAGCATGGTCATGTTCTTATTATCACTCAGAACTTCCGAAATAGTCTTGTCCCCAATGTGGACGCTATCCGGATTCATAGAAACAGACTTCTTGTCAATGTCAGCTTCAAAAATGACATTTCCATCATCGTCCATGATTTCAATTCGTCCAGTCTTCAGCCAGTTCGCGTTAATCCCCACTGCATCAAGGATTTTCGTAATGGTAGTGCCATCCACCAGGGCGCCAACATTCCAGGTATTTCCGCCATCCGTGGACATTCCCCACCCTTCCCGGTTCAGTTTGATCACAACCCGGGATTCTTCCAAAGTGGGCTTATCACACAGATATAAAATACTGCTGCCATCCTCCTGCTTCACAGAAACCGGGAAAAGTCCCTGCGTCTCGTCCATTGCTTTCTTCAGATCATCAAAGGCTTTGTCTATTTCCGTTTTTTGTTTCGACCAGACTGCCCTTAAATCTTTGTAAACTTTTGTTTCTTCACTAAATCTGGTTGCCGATCTTTTGGTCGGCGTCTCGGCTCCACAAAACAGTGTCTGATCTGCATTCGCAGTATACGTTACTCCAGTGAAAACAGTTTTATAATAATTGCCCTTCAGGTCCACAATTAATCCAACATCACCAGCTTCCCTAACTGGATCACTCTGGCAATTGATGGATAATGGCCTAAAACGCAAGCCGTTGATTTTTTCTCCCAAGTATAAAGCTACAGTTTCACCATTCCCCTGAACCAATTTGTTTCCACTAATCTCCAGGGCATATTCTCCTGTTCCACATAACGAGGAGTTTTCTCTTCCCCCTTCGTTCTCCTCGTTTACTTTTATTCCGGTAATCACAACGTCATCTGTTGACAATAGGCTGCCATTTTTCCATTCTGTTATCTGGATAAGCCTGCTATTGTCAACATCGATCTTATTGCTATTTCCTGGAACTACTATTATTCCTTCCTTTATCCAGGAAGCTTCCAACAGGTCTGTATCGTACCATCTGAGGGACAAAGTTCCATCCGCATTGATTCTGCTGAATTTACATGCAATCTGTCCAACAAAGCATAAAATGTCTCTAAAATTCAGACTGTCCTCATTCGGCCTTCTGTTAACAACATACCCACTATTATCAAAATTAGCCGAATCTCCTGACAGGCGCACCCCACAGCAGCTGCAAGCATCTTGTACGATTTGTCCCAAGGTAGCCGGATAAGACAATTTACTCAACGAATATGGCTTGTCAAATCTAATCATATTGTCATATGCTTTTACGGCTATAACAGATCCAGTGTCTTCACCAGGTTCCGCAGTATAAATTCCCCTATCCAGCCACTCTGTTGTCCCATCCGGGAGTTCTAAGCCTATAATTGCTTTTATCGTAGCTCCGTCAAAATCCACGCCAGTAAATTTGCCATCGATATTACTCAGTTTTATATTCAATTGCTTGGCAATGGCGGAGCCAAGGTCAAAGCTGTTCTGCCCAGACGTATTATCCAAAATCTGAAATAAAAGCAGTTCCATATCCTCTACCGTTTTGGAACTGCCATCCTGAAACTGAATTTCTACTCTATGATGTAATATTCTATTTTTCTTGATTGCCTCTTTATAGACATTTGATGCGTTAATCATTCTGCTACCTCTGAATAATATCTACAGATACCGACTTATACCAATATTCCCCGTCTCCAATGTCTCCCAGGTGTTCCTTACTCAGTGTTCCCCGATATGATTCTATCGTGATGTCTACACCGCAATCATGGAAAGAAAAAGGGAAATATCCGGCAACAAGCGTGTTCTTTATCAGTTTTACAGATCCTTCTGTAAGAAATCCCCACTTGATTGATAAATTTTTCTTTTCAGCAATTACATCTCCAACCATACGTCCTGAAAGAGTTCGTCCTGTATCAGATGTCCAGATCAGTTCGTCGTTCACGCTTAACGACACAGGAGCCGGGAGTACTACGCTCCCGGACCACAGGATTTTCTTTTTGCTGGAACCATCAGTAAAAACATCAGCCATTTATCTCACCTCCACCGTATTATATCTGGTGTCGTTTGCTGCCAGCGCATTTCTGACAGCCGTTGCAACCTGATTGGAATCCATATAGAAACCTAGCTCAGAAAGTGCCGCTACAATCCTCATAACCGCACGGTTAATAATGCTTTCCAATTCTTCCCGGGAAATATTTCCACCTGCCATGGAAGCTGCCTTTAACGCCATCTCCTGAAGCTTGTCCTCTGGAGAAACAATCTCCCCTTGGTGCCGATTATCACCAATCATCGCAAGCTGAGGCGTGTTGGCTTTTACAAAACCACCGTTAGCAAGCATTGGAATTGTTCCTATAGTTGGAATATTAAATCCATTAAAACCCCACCAGGAACCTCCAATTCCGGGAATCCAATCCGGGACTGTGATTTTAAAACGAATATTATTCACTTTGTTAATAAGGCCATTTACAAGTCCCAAAACACTGTTAAATCCACCAATAATAGCATTGATGGGTGTTTTGGCAATATCTGCTAAGCCATTAAACACACCAACAAAAATATCATTGATTCCATTCCAGGCTTTTTCCCAGTCCCCAGAAAACACACCAGAGATAAATTCGTTGAATCCCTCAAAAACTTTACGGATATCTCTGATAGTATCCTGTCCGCTTTTAAAAAATCCGTTTAGCACGCCTCCCAAGACTCCAAAATGTTTTGACCAGTCTGTTGCAAATACATTTTCAATAAAATCGTCTAATGGCTTAAATACATTATCCTGTAAAAACTTAAAAACGGAACTTGCAATCTGCTTAAAGCCATCCAGAATTTCATTTAATCCCTGGAAACATTTTGAAAAGTCACCGGAAAAAGCTCCCGTACAGAAATCAATAAATCCACCTAATACTTTTGTTATTCCGCTTATCACATCTCCCGCTACCGCAAGTAAATTCAGAAATAAATCGCCTACCCCTTGTAATATTGGACCGATAACCGGCATGATGTTTTCGATTACCCATTCAATCAATGGCTGAAGCAGCGTTTCCCAGAGTGTCTGAAGATTTTCAAATACTTTTCCAACCAGAATAATAATTCCATCCAATGCTGGCTGAATGTGTTCCTGCCATACTAGCGAAAATTTCTCTGCCAGATAATCCAGTACAGGAGAAATATATGTGTTCCATCCATCCAGGAAAATTCCTAAGATACTGGAAATCCCCTCAGCTACCGAAGTTATAAATGGACTGACATAGGTAGCGTACACTTCTGATATCTTGGAGAATGTAT
Source organism: Ruminococcus sp. 1001713B170207_170306_F1 (assembly GCF_015668065.1). Taxonomy (NCBI): domain Bacteria; kingdom Bacillati; phylum Bacillota; class Clostridia; order Eubacteriales; family Oscillospiraceae; genus Ruminococcus; species Ruminococcus sp. 1001713B170207_170306_F1. The sequence goes on from NZ_JADPEX010000020.1 coordinate 20,201, forward strand.
CAACAACCGACTGGTGCAAGGTATCAAGAACAATTTGGATTGGTACAAGAAGCCCTTCGATTGTCTCTTTAATCTTCTGTGTATTTTCCACAACGGGAGTGACTACAATAGTTTCAATATCCTTTATAAACTGAGCCCCAACATTTATCGCTCCCAGGAATCCATCTGCAAATATTCCAATAATATCTGCAGTAATTCCCTGTCCTTCTGGTCCTGCAAAGATAGAAAATATGTCTGCAAAAGCTGTCCAAAAATCTCCTGTAAGCAGCGCAATGTCTGAAGTAATATTAAAAAGAGAAACTAATTTTTCACGTATATAAGAACTGTTTTTAGCAAGGTATTGAGCAAATCCCCCTATCAGGTTTGCCCCGATTGTCAACCCAACACTTGTCATTGCCCCATTGATTTTCCCAAAGGAAAGCGCAATGGCATTGGCGCATCCATCTGCCGCAGTTATTACGGAAGTGTCTGTAAAAATCTCTTTCAGATTTTTTCCAATATCTTTAATTCCTGCAGTAATGGTATTTATTCTTTTTTGGGAATCTCCAAACCCTATTTTGAACCCTTTTTTGAATATTGCAGCCAATTCTTTACTTCGTTTTAATAAGGCAGACATTTTCTTATCTGTCTTATCAATTACAGTCTCACCTTGTGTCAAATTTCCGAAATCAACACCAGTTCCACTGACTCCTGTTCCGCTTCCGGTGGATGGAGTTGAACTGTCGGTGTCTGTCTGGCTGTCCAGCTTATTAATCTGGTCGAAGCCCATGAGGGTGCGCATTTTCTCAGCTGCTTTCTTGGCGGATTTGGCAACGCCATTATTAGCACTGGAAAGATTATCTGCTGAACTGGCTGCATCGTCCATTCCTGCACTTGCGCCTGCTGCCGCACTTCCAATAGCTGAAATCTGTCCAGAAGCACTGTTGCTGGATTTCTGACCGGTAATCAGCTCCGTAAACGATTTAAAGGCGTTTGCCAGAGTAATCAGCTTTCCAATTACCGTGTTGATCACTCTGATAACCGGAGTGAAAATATTTATCAGTCCCTGGCCAATTGTAGCCTTCAGGGAGTCAAACTGCAGAGTAAGGATCCTTACCTGGTTTGCCCAGGATCCTGAGGTCCTTGCAAAGTCCCCTTGGGCTGCTGCCAACTGGTTTTGTACGAAGGAATACCTTAACGCTACCTTTTCGGCTTCTGACATCTTCGCCGTTGTCTTCCCGAAACCGTTCGCCAAAGCATAACTGTCAAGGGCGGTCTGAGTCATGACTACGCCAAGATCTTTTAAAGATTCCGTTTCGCCTGTGAAAACGGATTTCAGCTTGGTGTAAGCTTCATCCTGTGACAGATTATAGAAAGACGCCACATCACCTGCCAGCTTGGTAAGGCTGGAGCCCATGTTATAAGCCTGTTCCTCGGAAAATCCAAAGGCTTTCGCCATTGCCCCGAAGGTACCGGTGAACTGCTTTGCCATGGTCTCAGAAAGTCCAAAGCTCTGGGCTGCACTTTTGGCAAATTTATCAACCTGTGTGGTCATGTTCGGGAATGTAACGTCTACAACATTCTGAACCTCTGCCAGATCTGAGCCAAGCTCCAGGCACGACTTTCCAAAATCTATCAGCTTTTTAACGCCAAACGCTGCTGCAAGAGTTGCACCGGCTTTCTTTGCCAGAGATTCAATGCCACGCATCTGCGACTGAAACCGATTCTGATTAACGACCAGGTCAAGCCCGATCTGCCCAACACTTGTTGCCATATATGCCACCTTCCTCTATCATGAGGACATCGACACATGGCACTACTTGTCCTGGTTAATCTTTATTTCAAATTCTTTTTTACAATGGCGCCCCTGGCACCGGATGAAAACGCCCCGGCATTTGGCATCCGGGGTGTACTGTATCTTCTGTTCGTGTCCGCAGAAGGGGCATTTTACCTTGTTTTTATCCATTCGCTCCTCCTGCCATATCAATAAATGCCTGTTTCATGACCTCCAGGAATTTATCTCTGTCTTCCTCTGAAACCTTCATAGCTTGTTTATTTCTCCATTCGCGGCGGATCCGGCGCTGTTCCGGGGTGAAATGCTTCAAGATCTCTTCATCCTCTTCTGCTCGGATTGCTACGATCCTGCCAAGGGCTGTATCCGGGCCTATTCCGGATAGAAGATCCGAAAACTCGTCCCAGGGCATCCCTGCTGGAATTTCCTTAGAAAGACGTAACCCGTACTGTGATTGAAACGATGATACGATCAGATCAAAATCATCTATCAGATCATAGTACGGGTTACTGCTCTCCCTGGTCTTCTTCTCCCTGGATCAGTTCCATTGCGGTCTGGATAACGATCATAAGATCTTTGAATGGCAGACGCATTTTTTTAATCTCATTACGGTCTTTTTCGCTGAACAGTTTTTCATAGGCCGCAACTGTCGTTTCTGTATCAGAAGAGCCTTCTTTAAACAATCCCATGATTTCAAGCATAGTGCCCGCATCTGCATTTACTATGAATTTTCTGCCCTTGATAATCAGGGCAGGATTTTTATCAAAGCTTAATTTCTCTGTAATATCAATACATTTTGCCATTTGTTTTCTCCTTTTTCTTGCTAAAAGCCGTATTTACTATGCGGCTGGTGTAATCTCCGGTTTTCCATTGCTCATGATATCGAATTCAAGAGGTGCTACAGCTGTGGAATCTCCGGATCCAACATTCTTCACATTGATAACTGATTTTGTAAACTTCACAACAGTACCATCCGGGAAAGTCCACTGCGTATCAGCTTCCGCATTTCTTCCGTTCTTCCATGCCAGTCCTGCAACAAAATCATTTCCGGCATCCCCGACATTACGTTTTGCAGTTACTGAAATTGTAATACTCTTGGATGTCATTAAACGTCTGGTCCATCCTTCTGTGTCAAATGGGTTCCACTCTTCCACTCCATTGTCAAAAGATACGGAAAAGGTTACACAGTCTGCAATATTTTTCAGTGAAGCAGTGCCGCCTGATGCTGTGTCTATCTGGAACTGGTTCTCGTAGCATGGATATACGCCAGACTTGGAACCTGCGAACAGCTGAAGGTTCATCACAATTTTATTCTTCATCCTTATTTCCTTTCTTTTCAAAAATCACAGCCAGTTCTATAACCATCTCATAGATACCGGAATCATCTACGCCTATATCCTGAAGATCATAGACTGGCAGGACAAATTTAATAGTTTCATGGTTTACAGTTGCATTTCTGGTGGCTCTGACAGCTTCAAATAAGGCTTTTCCGGCTTTTTCGGTCTCGCGCTGGGATTTATTCCAGTGTACTAGTAAAGTGACGTATTTCGTGCCATAGGATTCCAGCTGAGGGCCTCCGATTGCCACCTTGTATTCGTGCTGGTGTTTACTGTTATAAACCCCAACTATTTTTTCCGGTTTATCCGGAATTGGACCAATATACACAGCCCCCTGTGTGAGTGTCTCAATATAATCTCTGATATCCGATAACGTCATAAACCAGCCAGCCTCCTGTAGTTTTCTTTGAATGCTTCCACTGCAAGGTCAGCATTTTTCCCACCTGGAAGCCAGTCTTCATACCATTTGCCTTTTGCATTCGGGTTTTTATCCTTCTTAAAATGAAATTCTGGATGGAAATACAGGCGTCTTGCATATGGTGTACTGGATATGATACTTACTTTTCCGTGACTGCTTTCAGAGGTATCTACAAAAGTACTCTCATTCTGCAAAGCACCGGTATCTCTTGGAAACACCTGTGCCTGCTCAACTTCTGTATGTAAATCTTCTGCAGTCTGCTCCAGGGCTGCCACCTGTGCCCGTGTCAGCTGATTGATCTTCGGAAAGTTAAGTTTAACAGTCGAATTGACCTTGATCATATCAGAAGCACCTCCGTGTAATTTATGGTACCGTCCGGATTTCTGGCTTTCCTGGCTTCCTGGATCTTTCTCTTGACACCAAATATGGTTGCTGTACCGCCAGATATTACCGGAAGCTCTGGGCAGATATCTCCCGGGAATAATACGGATCCGGTAATCTGAACCATTTTCTTGTCAGCTGTGAAGATCGTCTTTGCTTTGTCCTGGTAATTGCATTTCCCGGAATATTCAAAACATGGAAGAGGTTCCCCATATTTATTCCGTCCTTCCTGCTCCATCACTAAGCTGATATCCGTCCTGCAAAGCCTTTTGGGTACTAAACATGGATATTTCATAGCTCACCTCGCTAATCTGCAGCACAGCCCTGTCTGACACAACAGTGCATACAGATCTCTTTTCATCGCCACACCTTTGTCTGTGAATACGTTCCAGCTGCTGCCAAACTGGGCGGATACACCATTGATGCTGTAGCTTGAAAGTATAGAATTGATCTCGTCCGCATTCTCGGTTTCAAAGTCTGCCTGCTGGCAGACAACATCCTGAATGATATCCCGCTGAAACTGTGTCAGGCTGGAAAATCCCCGACCTACAATCCGGTTGTAGGTCAGGGAATCAATGTGCCGAGACGCAATCTGCAGAGCTCTCTCAATGTCATTTTCTAAAATCAGGGTTCCGCCGTAAGTATCCGTATAGTATTCTGGGGTTGCATATGGTTCGTAGCTCATAACCGCTCACCTCATTTCGAAGTGTTCTTTTCTTTTGCAGGCTTTTCCTCTTTCTCTACTGCTTCTTTAGAAGCTTTCTCCGGAGTTTCTTCTACCTCGTATCCATGGTCTTTGAACCACTGGATCAGATAAGGATCTTCTGTTTCTCCTACGCCGTTACAGAAAGGAACAGAAGCGGAAACACCTGTGTAATCTTTATTTGGACTTTTGATCTTCATTCTTCGCCTCCTATTTTACTTTGATTCCCCTGAATACACCTGCCGCCTTGGAAGTCTTCAGTGCAATAGCTGCGTTCATTTCAACCTCACCTTTCTTCACTGCTCCAGCAGTTGAAAAGTCCGGGAGCCAGGTCTGTACAGGTGCTACTCCTGCGAAAGACACTGCATGGAGTCCATCCATTGCAAGTCTGGCAACATACAGGGATGTTTTTCCATCTGAGGATTCAATCGGTACTACTTCATCATTCGTACCCGGTTTGGTCTTCAGGTCAACAAAAGGAATGCCGCCATAGCTCTCTACCTGATTTCCCCAGTTATCCTTTGTTACCTGATACATGCTGGCACGTCTCGCGCAAGCTCTCAGTTTAGAAATCAGTTTGTTGTTTCCTCCAATGAATGTGGGAGTACCATCCAGACCGCCAAGGAACTCATCCAGCATATCCAGGAAGTACTGATAGTTTTTGGTAACCAGCTCGGAAGTGGACAGATCGATCACTCCATCTGCATTGTATTCCGTAGAGCTTCCTGTAAGTGCCTTATCCAGTCCGTCAAAGCATTTGGAATCAACCCCTGTATCACCATTGATAAAGGTATCATTGAAAAGTGCCTGAGCTGCTTTGATCTTCTGTGCCTGCTGCAGCTCCACTTCGCTTACGATACCGCCCATATTCGCAATAACTCGGTCAATCTCATAAGCTCCACCAAACACTTTGATTTCAACCGTGTGGCGTTCCTTGGTTACCTCAGATGGTGCATATTCTTTATTGATCTCACGAAATGCAGCTGTCGGCTGTGTTTTCAATCGTGTGTAGCTGTAGCTTGGTGTAGCCCCTCCACCGGTAGGAGATACTGCATCGTCAAATGGAATGTGTTCCAAGATATAATTTGATTTCTGAAATTCATCAATAACGCCCATCTGCAGATCATCCTGGACGTTTTTCTTAGCTTCTTCTAATGTAATTGCCATAATTATTCACCTTTCCCTTCTGAACCCAAGTTCAATTTTGCCGCAATCGCTTCCTTCATTGACACATGGCCTTCTTCGCCTCCTGGCTCAGCTTTTGGCGCTCCCAGCGGGAAGAATCCTTTCTTTCCCTTTCCTGTCTGCTGTTCCTGTTTAAACAGGAATGGTTTGCTTTCTTTTAAAGCTTTCACCTGTTCTTCCAGCCCGGTCACTTTTCCATCTTCCCCAAGAATCAGCTTATTACGATCCACCAGGCCGGCAACCAGATCGCTATCCTGTGCAGTAGAAGAAATAGCCATTTTAATCGCATTGGTAAGCTTAAGAGCCTTCAGCTCATTCTGGTGTTCTGTGTCTTTCTGGCGGTTCTGTTCCTGAAGATCTGCAATCTGCTGTTTCAGTGCTTCATTATCCCCTGCTGATGTCTTTAAAGTATCCAACTGGGTTTTATAATCATTCACTGTTGTTTCCAGCTGCTTTCGCTGCTGTTCGGTTGTGTCATAGGTTTCTTTGGCAACATATCCTTCCAGTTCTTTCTTGGATTCATCTGCTGCCTTTTTTGCAAGGCTCTTTTCAATACCCAGAGCCTCAAACTGTTCCTGTGTCATGTCTTTCTCCTTTCTGGTAGTTTCACGCCATTCCGGGCATAAAAATAAGGCTTCTAACCCTCAGCCTTACTGGGAGATTTTGGATCACCGCCTTTCTGATCTTCAACGGTCTTTACCAACTGCAGATTTGCAAGATGCTCTGCTCTTTTCCGGGACACTTCCAGTTCTTCCCCGGCTGTACGAAGAACCAGAGCATTTTCTTTGTCGCGGAAATTATGCTGCACTATCACCTTCAAATAACCACCTCCTTATTGTTTTAGCAACTGTCTTTTTTAACCCTCTGTAAGCAGAACAAATCCCATAAGCTGAAACTAAAATTACCGCCAAATAAGTTGAATATCCACCTACAGCAATCACCATCTTAACTGCTACCAGCAAAATTCTCACATTCCACATCTCTATCCAAATATAAAATGCAAGTTTAAAAAGTGTGAACAGCAGATCCTTACCTTCAATTACTACAGTTTTCATTGTCTTTCCCCCCTATTTGTGCCGGCGCAAATTTAATCATTGTGTGTGACTTTAAGTCCCCACTGCGGAAGGAAATTAATCTCATAATGGTACTTATCCACATCCGATCCAGAAATGTCTTCAACTACATACATGGTATAGTTATTCAAATAAACATAGTCTTTCTGGTACTTTCCTTCTGCGGTCTCAATAATTACTTCCAGTTCATTTGAAGAGTTATTCTTCAGTGCAAATGTTCCAGTCAATTCCAACAGGATTGTATCTGTTCTGGCATTCAAAACAGTAAGTTTTCTGGTTACATTGAAGTTATCTGCCTCCTGTGAAATGTTCGCGCTCACCTGGTCAGCTTCTGTACAGCCAGTAGCACAAAACATGTCAGGATTACCAGTGCCATTAATACTACAATTCTTTTGGTTGCTCTTCTTTTCATTTTCTTCATCCTCTCTTTCTTAAAAATAAGCACAAAAATAACACGTCTTATGGCGTGCTATCATTGTTTTTATAACTGTATTGATATTTTTGAGTATAAAAATACCACTAGCCGTTTCTGACTGGTGGTATTTAGTACCATAAAACTGTTTTCTCTGTTGGTGGGTTCTCCATTTTCGCCAAACGTTTCAGTTCATTCCGAACATGCGGTGCTGCGAAAGAACTTGCATTTTCATGTTCTGTAACTTTTTCATCCTCAATTCTCATAAAACCTTTGGGTTCTTTCCCCTCTGGGTAATAGTCGGCAGAAATCATATTATTTGTCTTTTTTATGTTTTTCAAGATTACCATAATATTCTAACGCCTCCTTCGGGTAATCAAATTTTTCAGTGGCCAGCTCATGTGCTTTCCAGTGCTCCATACTAGGATTTTCTCTTTTTATTTTCATTTCAAGGAGCTCATGCTCTATCAAAGTGCGGTCATGCTGTTTAATGTCTTTCCCTGTCATAAGCCGTTGCCAGCTCTGAGCTATGGCGCAATCGGGATCAAATCTGCGGTATGTCTTTAAATCCGGATCAAACAACGATTCATCTTCAAACAGATATGCCTTTATCTTTACTATATCAGATTCTTCTTTTCCTAGATTTTCAGCAATCTTCTTTGCATCAGTAGAAAAACTCCTGATCTCTTTGTAGTACATCTCTGCAAAGTTTTCTGCCTCTTCACTGAATATATCTGTGATTCTGGCTCCTGATATCATTATAGCAGAGTCCGCTTCATTTGCAACGGATTTCCACTCTTTTTGTTTCTGCTCATACTTCTTTTTATTCTCCGGATCCAGGGAAAAATCTGCCAACCTACCAAACTTCTTTTCCTGCCTCTTTGCATACTGCTGCCGGCTTTCCTGTTCCTGTTTCCGCACCAGTTCATTCAGCTCTGCTTTGGTATACCTGTTCTTCTCTGGCGGGGTGCTGATGCCTTCGAAATATGTAGTGTGGCTATCTTTGCAGCGCGGATGGTACAGGCCTGCAGCTATGGCACTGCTCATAAATGGATATTTGATTCCGGTCACAGGTGACTTTCCATCTTTCGGACCATTGCTCCACACATCATCAATCAGCACCTTTCCCACAAAAGGCAAGCATTTCGGACAGGGATTTCCGCGCTTATTCATAATCACTGTAGATATTCCCCATTCCTGGCGCTTCTGACCTTCTCCTTGCAGGTATGCCCTTTTGCTGGCTGTTCTGATTGCCATATCCGCATAATCAGCAAGTGTATGCCTTGCGCCGTTTGCATACTGCACACAATTCAAGCCAGCCTTTACAAAATCCTCTGTAGCCATATCCACAGCTTTCTCATAGGTGCCGGCTCCGGTGTTCGCGTATACCTGGGCATTGTAAATCACTTTACGGTACTGGTCATTTGCCATTCGAAGGACAGCAATTTCCGCCTGTTCCATATCATCCATGGTTGCTTTGATTAACGCTTCCAGTTTTCTGTCATTCAACTTGAAAAATTCAGCAGCTGCCCCCTTGGCAATACGTTTGGCAGGAAAACCATTTCTGATAGCTTCCAGGATCGCAATCTCCTGTGCCATCTCGCCTTCAGATCTGGACATGGTTATCAGTGTTTTGATCTGCGCATTGATATCCTTGAACTGCTTGCCATGCTTCTTCTGGTTGTCCTTCTTGTACTTTTCCAGGGATTTCAGCTGCAGTGCCTGCCACATGGTCCATTGTTTGTCTTCATCGATCTCTTCCAGCTTGTGCCGGCGCATATTGCGGATCATGGAAGATATAAGCTCATTTTCTATGGCTTCAAAAGCAGCTCCAATGTCGTAGACGGTGTTAAGCTTAGGCATCTGTGATTACCTGCTTTCGAATGTTTGTAGCAAGTCTTGCACATCTCGCCCTTTGCGTACAACGAATATTTGTACAATATTTGACCTGTTCTGTAAGGCTTGAGCAATCTATCTTCTCCACTTCTGGTTCAAAGTCTGGACAATAACTACAGAATTCCTGGAGCAACAGTGTAAATCCTGGAACATTCATCTGGATCACCTCCCGTTTGCATATACCTTAAAACCCTGGCTTTTGAATATTCGGATCATGTCCTTCAGCTTTGTTTTGCTGACACAGGCATCATTTCTAAGCTCAGCATAATCATTCTTTTCCAGAGCGTACACGCCCATCGGTACCTGCCCCTTTGCTACTTCCAGAAACTCCTGGTACTCCTTTCGATTCATCCGGTAGATCCTTGGTCCTACTTTTACCTTCATCATTCTCACCTTCTTCCAGACTTGTTTCAAATTCTCCTGCTTTCATGGTAAGCCCCGGCTCTTCCAGATCCTGCACTCCCTGTTCCAGTTTCAGACGTTCTACTTCTGCTTCCTTTTCCTCATCTGTCCAGGTATCTCCGTACAGCTGATCCACAGAAGTTTCAAGGCTCATAACTCCGTACTGTTTAGCTTTTCCTACAGTTTCCACAGTTGTTCCAAAGTCTGGGGATGCATACTCTCCAAACTTCACGGATATTTCATACTCTCCCGGATTGTTCCCGTTCATAATATCGTCACACTGCAGGATTGTCTTGAACAGTTCCGGCAATGTACTGTTCAAAGCGTCTACTATCTTCCCTCTCACATGAAGGGTAACCTTTTCTTTCTCCCTCTGTGATTCTGCATTATCTGTTTTCTTCAGATCAATTCCCAGTGTGGATGGTGATATGATTCCCTGAAGGGCCATATCAAGGAAATTGGCGTAGCTGTTTACGTAAGCTTCGTAGGATATCTGAGGCTGTGAGATTTCCACCTGGTGGCTGGCATTCTCTCCCATATCGTCCCCAATGGCAATAAAGTCATTGTCAAATGGATTAGCCGGAAGCAGCTCCCCGGTTTCCTCATCCCTCGGAATCAGATTTTGCGGAATATAACGCTTGATCCTGCCCATTCTGATTGCGTCCATCCACTGACTGATCGTTTCATCCAGTCCATCCAGCACATCTGTCTTTCCTTCAAAAAGGGCTTTTCCTCTGTTCTTATATCTGGTGGATGTAAGAATTTTAAGTGGCACCGCCAAAATCAGGCTTTCATCGAATCCAAAATCAATCAAATGGGCTGTTTCCGGAAGAAACTGTAATGGGGCTTCTTTTCCGGCATCATCGTAAAGCTTGTATCTTACATAGCCATATCCATAGGTTTCCTGCAGCCTGTAATCTTTGTTCCGATTTCTGTAGGTTGTGTAGAACTTGATTTCCCGCAGCGTCGAATGGATATATACATATTCCACATCCTCTGCATCGTAAAATTCCACAATAGGGTAAGAGCTGCACTCATCCGCCGTGATCTTAAAGGCTCCATCTCCGGAAGATAACGCTCCAACGATAGCATCTCCAATCACATCGTTCAGCTTACTCCCCTCAAAGATTTCATTCCATCTTTCTTCCAGAATGTCCATATTCTCGCCAAAATCAACAGCGTCCAGATCAGCCAGCACAATGTCTTTATATCTGTCTACTACAGTTCCAACAATTCCGCTGTGTATCTTTCTTACATTTCCCTGCGCTGTGGCTGCCCAGAAGCGGGCTTTCTCCACATCCCATTTTGCAGTCTTTTTAAAGTACTGTTCCAGGGTCACTCCATCTCCCTGATACCACAGCTTGTTCTGGATCACGTTCTCACGGAAGGTATGAGCTTCTCTGATTGTAATCACCCTGTCTCTTGCAGGTTCTATCCGGAATAGCCGTGCAATAAAATTCTGAAGCCAGTTCATAATTATCACCTCTTGTAAATCTTGCCCTGGTATGGGATCCATGCGTATTGCACAGAGTTAACCATATGGTCATGCCCATCTTCTGGTGTATTGTCTTTATCTTCTTTCCAACTGTATGTTTCCATCTCATGAATGTAAGTCGAACAGGTATCGAGTACATAAAAACATGGCTCAATGCCTGTCTGGTCATCAAATGCCATCCATCCAAGCTGCGCATTGATACGATCGATAATCTCCATCTTCTTCCATGCATCGTTAAGTGTATAAATGCAGCCATTTCTTCGCTTATACTTGTTCCATTCCTGCATGGTTGCCTGATCGGCGCTGTCCAGGAATACGTTTCGTGCAAGTCCCCACTCCTTCTTGTTGCGGTCAAGGAAATCAATCAAATTCTTTACTGTATCTGAAGGAGCCAGGGGGATGTCCAGTTCTGCATTGCTGTAAACTTTTTCATCCAGAACGATGCATTTTCCTTTGTTTGTAATCCCAAGATAGGAAAAAGCAATTGTGTCCGGGGATTTCTGGGAGTATGAGGTATCGACTGCTGCCGAAAACCACATGAAAATTTCGTGTTTCTTTGGTTCTCCCGGTCTTTGTACAAATTGTTTTGCCCATTCCTTTGTGCGGACATGCCGCTGGCGCAGGAAGATGCTGAACACAAGGCCTGTTGCTTTTCCTCTGAGGCCTAAGATCTTGTTCTTGTAGATCTTGGTTCCTTTCGGGGTATTCCGGATGATCTGGTCTTTCTTTTCTTCCGGAAGTCCGGCGTTATCGTCAAAAGAAAAGAACCAGTGAACCCAGCCTGCCTTTGGTTCTTCCTTTAATTCGTCTTTAATCTCCTGTGGCGTGTCCTCTTCCCATTCAGGAAGCGGGCGGCTGCAGTTGATATACTCTTTATACACATCCAGGCTCGGATCATCCGGGTTTAAGGTTGCCATGAGATAATCACAGCGCATGGAAGCTTCACGGACAAAGTCAATATCTGCCGTGTTGATCTCATCGATGTACAGGCATCCATACTGACCGCCAAGGGCTTTCTTCCATTTCTTCTTGTTTCCATATCCCAAAACGTATATGGTTTTGTCCCCGGATGAAGTATGAAAAAGAATATGCGGGATCTTATCATCCTTGGTGCCGGATCCGTTGTACTCTACCAGGCTTCCGAAATCGTCCAGGATTCCAAGGTCTTTGTTAATAATGTTTTTCTCTGCTGTTCCTGTGTCGTCTGCTGCCAGGATATGAAGCTTTTTCGGACTCTGGGCTACCTTCAACATGAACTTAAAAATTCCTACTGTAGTCTTTCCTGCTGCCGTGGTACCTTCCAGGAACTCCACCGGTGTCTGGCATTTCAAAAACGCTTTGTATTTTTCAGACAGCACGAGATCCATGCTGCTCATTATCCGCCTCCGCTGATCTGCTTGATCAAGCTGTCCAGTTTTGATTTTTCTTCTTCCATACCGCTGAGCTGAAGCTTGTCATTCCACATTGCCAAATGGCGTCCAAGCATATCCAGGGCTTTCAGTTTGTCTGCAAGCTTGATTTCTCTTTCCACGCCATCTTCTCCAAAAGATTTTACTTTCACGGACTGTATAGCTGCCAGATCGTCCCTGGAAGCATCTTCTTTTAGTGTTGCGTCTTTTGCATTGATTACATCATCTGCATTTACAAATGCAATTCTGGCCAGCTCCAGAAGAACACGGTCAGCATTTATTCCGGTTCTTTTGGATCTTTCTGCGATTGCCTCTGAGATTGCTTCTGAAACTTGGGTTTTCTGGAGTAATTCATGTCCGATCTCAGAAGCTCTCTGACCATTTTTCGCCTTGTATCCGGCTCTTATGGCGGCCTGGGTAGCATTCAGGTCAATCAGATACTCATCTACAAATCTCTTTTGTTTTTTTGTCACTCAAGCTCACCTTCTTTCAAAAATATAATAAAATACAGTCCTGCCAGCACCATCCACGACAGCCGATTGCCGCCGTCAATCATGAAAGGAGGTGACCGTATGCAAGAAATAACGGCTGGTGCTGTGCACGCTGTACGAAAATTGGCATAGAAAAAGCAGCTCCGAAGAGCTGCCTTTGTTGGTGTGTTATTATTTTAATGACTCAAACTTTAAAAACTCGTGTGAATCTACTATCATTCCAATCGTTACATTTTATGCCTGCACTTTTACTCATTGTCCTTAACAAAGTAATTAGCAAATCATCAGTTATTTTTGTATTTTCACCATTTATAGCCAACCATAAATTGTCAAGAGCTTTCATAACCTCTGGGTCATCATGAAAAACTATAATAACTCTGTTTAAAGCCCTTGTAAGTCCTTGACAATTAATATCTAATGCATTTAATGTAGAGCCCGTCATTTGATACTTATAGCCAAATATATCATCTACAAGCTGTTGTTTTCGTCTCTTTTTCTCGGCTTTTGCATTTATAACAAGAGTTATGATAGTCGCCAATACCCCTGAAATAATCGCTCCAACCAATGTTATTGCAATTTGTTCTTTTGACATAAAAAAGTCCTCCCACATACATTTTCTTTCATCATACTACAAAACGCCCCGTATTTCTACAGGACGTTAGCAAAAAATGTATGTAGTTGGTAGAGCTTCTCACGAAGCCAATCGGAACACCAGGACTCGAACCTGCGGCTCGACTTAACGGCTCATGCTCCCTCCCGATCAGGGAGGTGTTCCGGTAGTGCAGAGTGCGCCACCTTTGCACTGCGATATCATTTTAGGCTACTGTGGTGCCAGCAATCCCCTGGCTGATATCTGCCAGAATCAACCGCCAGGCTGTGACACCTGGCAATCGCTTGTCAGAAACTTTTCACCACACTAAAAGGATTAAGCAACCGGCTCCGCTGAGCCTTCGGCTTCATTGTTATCTTACAACGACAAATCCGACTTTTCCGACCTTTTTCATTTAATCCCACACTTTTTCAAGTAGGCATCTCGGATATGTAATCTCGGATAGTCCGGGCTCTGGGAATATCCTGTCTTAGCCGCTATCTTCTCCCAGGTCATCCCATCCCGGTAAAACATCTTAAACACACATCTAGTCTGACCATCTGGGATATCGTCAATCCATTTCTCAATAACTGCCACCTGCTTTTTCTTCTTAGCCAAAGTCTTTTTACGCCGGTTATACTTTTCACAGTCAAAACCAACTACTGTCTCTGGCTTCTTGGATCCGGATTTGCCATTGAGGATCACGCTGTTCCCCATGCCCTTGTCCGTCATCCACAGCTCATTCAACTCATATTCAAGGACTGGAAGCTCCCTTTTCAGTTTCTTGTATCTGTCCAGGAGCTTCCTGGTTATCTTGACCTCTTCCAACGCTGTCACCTCCCACAAGCAGTTCGTATCTATGTACCTGTGCCAGGATTGCCGGTTCTGATCTGGCATCCTCCAGGAGCTTCCTGGCCTTATCCGGGTTCATGCTCAATTCCTTGGCAACCTGCAGCACTCTCTTCTCATCAATCATCTGGCACCTCCACTTCTGGCCACAGCATCGGTACGTTCAAATTGCGAAAATATCCTCTGCATACCTGCCGTATCGCACAGTTAAATACGCAGTCGTAAATGTCATTGTTTTTACAGTAAATTCTAATCGTGTTCACCGCCTCAGTGGCTTTCCGGTCCGTTGCCTTTCCCTGCTTGGTCTCTGTCATCTTTTTCACCTCTATCCTTGTTTACGGCACTTAATGCCCAGGCGATCACGCCAAAGGCTCCGATTAGCACGCCAACGCCCATTGCAACGATTACATCTATCATCTATTTTTTCCTCCTCGGACACCACTTAGGACTTGTCTTAATTGTTATCTCTGTCGAATACCTCTCTGTTTTGCAAATCAATGTATCAGCTGGACAACTGACATGCGCCCTTACTTCTGGGTGTTTACAATACCAGCGATTAGGTCTTCCATTCATATCTTGAAACTCAGTATTTTCACATTCCCTACATTTTGGTATCATTTCCTCGCCTCCCAGCTCCTGCACTCCCTGCAGCGGATCTTACTGCTACATAAAGTGCCTTTTATCATTGACAACCTCGGGCAGGTCGGGCGGACGTATACGATCAACTCTCCTACCTTGCCGGTACTGTGTTTACAGGTTTTATATTTTTCTGCCATGTTCAGCTCCTTTCTTTCGTTTCTGGTAGATACTCCGGAAAATCAAATATTGTCATCTGTACTTCTGGAGGATTTTCCCACTCAACACCTATGTAATCTAACACACGTCCCCAGCCATATTTCTCACCGGTTTTCGGATCTGTACAGCAGCGATACATCCAGAACTCCCACTCTTTCGGATTTCTTTCCCGAAGTTTATCAAACCTGTGGGGACGCTGTTCCAGGTGAATTCCAAACCCACACATGGAGCATCCGGTCCGCTGTGCGCCTGTGGTTCGAAGAACTGCGATTGGATCAGTAACAATCTCTCCGTAGATTTCCGGAACAATAGATAACAATGGAACATACTCCTTAAGGCTTCCATCTTGATTCCTTCCATAAGGTTGCGCATGGAATCTTGCTTCAAAGAAATCCAAATGAGTGTGATACCATTTGTCCATTTCAAGTGCCAGGCTTAAAATATCCGATCTCATGAATATTGCAAACGGCGCGGATCTGATCACTGTCTTGCCATAATAATTACAGCCATGATCTATCAAAGCCTCTTCCCTTTGTCCTCCTTCACTTGCCATCATTCCCAGGTACGGAACACTGTTATGGTTTTTCGCCCAGTCATCGCAGGGCTTCTCTTTCAGCCAGTAACAGCACTCATTTGATACCGGGATGTCCGGATCTGGCTTGCCATAATGGACACCTTCGTTCTCATTCTCATAGCCACCGAATAGCTTCAGCCATTTCTTCGGGAGCTGCATCCGACTGTTATTAGCGAAATGTCCCTGCTTTCCGCATTCACCGGTTATTATGGCATGGCGGACAGTTTTATTATTTTCTGTTGGGTGTTGCAGAGTATTGATTCTGCCAGCTATCTTTTTGCTGATAACCGGAAATCCGACTTCATTAAGCACTTGTACCTTGCTCTTGTATGACCGTACAATCTCAACTCCGAGAGCTCTGTGCACCTTCTGGATGCTCTTATCCTCCACCCCAGAAATAGATATTGCATGAGGTTCGATCCCGATACTGCACAACCAGATATACAGGGTTATACTATCCAATCCTCCCACGCTTACATGTACATTCATGTCTCTGCTAAGGATTTCCTCATAGAACTGCCAGGCTTTGATTGCCTGTCTTTTAAGCTTAACCTCATAAGGCAGCCTTTGACGTGCCGTAAATATAGCTCTATGCTCTTTCTTCTTTTGTTTCCACTCTTCCGTGGATAATTCATTTCCCATCTTTCCAAGAAGCCCGGTATACCCTTGCCCCGGCCGGAGGCTGGCTCCTTTCTTGCTTGACTATCTTTTTTTCTTTGCCAGACATTCCAGCTGCCACACTACATCCTGCAGTGCGACTTCTACTTGCATCGTCTGGTATTGTTCTCTAATCTGGTGACAATGTTCTGCAACTCTCTCCCAGGCTCCATCATCTTCCGGAAGAATACCGTTGTACTCTTCATACAGCTCCTGTACTTCTGGATATTCTTCCCAGAGAGCTTTTCGTTCCTGGGGTGTCAGCCAGATCATGGCAGCCTGTCGATCCGGACATAAATCCCAGGGACTTCCGCCCAGAACTTTTCCACGATCTCCGAAGCCACCAGTGCATCATCATCCCAGAAACCAACTTTCGTCATGCAGTCCTTTAATAATTTCTGCAGATTGTCCGTATCCGGTTTGGAAAGTCTGTAGGTACCATCCAAATGTTTTCCCCTGGGGAAGCACCACTTTGTGATCAGCCTGACTCCACAGTGATATGGTTCATCTGGTACATGCTGTCCAAGATATGCCACCAGTTTCTGTCTGGCTGCTTTTAATTCCGGTGGCTCATAGAACACTGGCTTTCCTCCGGCAACCCTGACCTGTTTTTCCTGATGGGTTACAGTCGGCGGAACCATTGCCATGAAAAACTCAAATTCCAAAATCATCAACTCCTTTTTTCGGGTGATCAAGGTATGGTGCCCACCTGAGTGCGGGGTGGGTGGTCGTCGTGCGTGAGCTTATCGCACGACTACCTACCCCCGCTAGGTGGGGTGCGCACATACACATATACGTAGTATATGGTTGCGCACCCCCCATTTTTGCGCACTGCTCACAACCATAAAAATAATGGTTTTGCGCACCGTGAACATCATTATAAAAAATATGGTTCTGCGCACTACTCTGTATCATGGTTGTGAGCACTCCTGCGCACCCTTTCTCCTGATGTATGTTTTTCCATCTTCACCAAAATATTTTTCAAATTTATTCCGCAATTCCTTCTTCTGACGCTTGCCTTCTCCCAGCCAGGAAAGTAACTCTTTTGCATTTATTTCAAGTGTCTCTGCCAGCTCTGAAGCAGAGATTTCACGGCCATCAAATTCAATATTCTGGAATGCAATCTCAAACTCATTTAACTTACGCTCACGGTTCTTTTGAGCATTTTCTTTTCGTCTCTGGGACGCCTTTTCCCATGCCGGTTTATCATCTTCCAACTGCAGGTCTTTCAGGCTTCCTACCTGGTCAATCCTGTGTACCGGATAATCGAACCACATATTGACCGGATCAAACTTCGGGAACTCTCTTAAGGTTCCCTCAATTCTCCATGCAGTACGCGCCTGTACTTCCGCTTTCGCAGCCGTTATCTGCTTATCCAGGGCTATTTTCTGCCATTTATCCAGGTGTGCCTCACAGTAACCCAACATCTGTGCACTGCTCAACAGATCGTCCTGTGAGAGGTCATCCTGCCACTTATAATGTGCATCCAGATATGCTTTACAAGTTCCACAGACAGCCTTATTTTCTTCCTGTTTCATCAATGCCTCTGTCGGCTCTAGCTCGATCAAATCCAGAAGTGCATCCGGATCACGGGCAAATACACCGGATCCAGAAGCGCGGTCCATGGACTTCTTACCGCCCTGATTTCCTTTGCTGTGATGATGACAGTAGATCACGGCACAGCCAAGCTCTGTACACACTTTATCGAACTGGTTACAGAAGTTCGCCATCTGATCGGCACTGTTCTCATCACCAGTAATGACCTTATAAATCGGGTCTATAATGATCGCTACATAATTCTTCTTTGCTGCCCTTCTGATCAGCTTTGGTGCAAGCTTATCCATAGGCACAGACTTTCCTCGAAGGTTCCAGATATCAATGTTCTGCAGGTTGTCTGAGACATAGCCAAGGGACTCATATACATCTTTAAAACGGTGAAGACAGCTCGCCCGGTCAAGTTCCAGGTTCACGTACATCACACGTCCCTGCGCACAATGCCACTGCAGCCACTTCTTGCCCTCTGCTATGGCGATACACAGTTCAATCTGAAGGAAAGACTTACCAGCCTTGGATGGTCCAGAGATCAGCATCTTATGCCCTTTACGGAGCACCCCGTCAATGAGACAGGGAGACAGCTCCGGAAGATTATCCCAGACACTTTCCAGACCTTCCGGCTCTGGAAGATCATCATTCACACCTTCAATCCACTCATACCATTCATTCCAGGAGGATTTTCCTATGTTGGTATCCACAATGAACTGCTTCTTTTCCCCACGTTCTACACCTGGCATCCTGGACAATCTGGAAGGGTTCCGGTTCTGGGTATCTACATCAATCCCGTTCTTCTGGCAGACTTCATACAGATAATCAACGCGCTTCCTGTACTCGCTATAATCCGCTGCATCCACCCTCACGATTGCGTGAAGGCTTTTCTTTCCGGAATACACCAGGCAGGCAATGGGAAGCTCCAGCTCACGTAGGATGGCGTTCTGCTGGTCGATTTCCATGTGATCAGATTCTACAAGAGCATACCGGTAGTCTGTTACATTTTCGTTTTTACAGCCGTTTCCATCCAGTGGGTTGAAACGGATCCACGCGCCAGCTTCCGGATTGTAATCACCCAGCACAGCTCCAATGTCGCCTTTGCAGGTGTTCAGCTGCTCGATCAGCTGTCCTGCAGTACGGTCCCAGCTCCCCTTTTGTGGAAGCCATCTGGTACCTTTCTCGTCTGTCTTTTCCCAACTTCCAGTTACATACCCTACGTTTTCCCCAGCTTCAAACAGGGTTTCCAGATATGTGATCAGCTGCTCTGCCGGGTTCCAGTTCTTTGGTTCCTGGATCTCCCTGCCTTCCAGCCAGTTCTTATCCACTACTACACGGTCACTGTCTACCTGTATACTATCGTTCCAGTCCAGTTCATGGCCTTTTTCCGGCACCCATCCGCGCTCCATTGCCATCTGTACAATAGTCCCGCCAGTTACCGGAGAAGAGGAACCGGAAAAACTTCTCCACTTCTTCTCACATTCTCCGGCATGGTACCGTCCAAAGTCCTTCTGGCTCCACTGATCCCAGACGCTTACCGGATAGCCTTCCAGTTTCAGTGCCATTCCGACATTCACCCAGTTCTGATAGCTCAGGGAACCGGGATCGATGTATTCAATTATCTCTGTAAGGCTTGTCCTCTGCTCCATGTTTATGCTCCTTTATATTCCTGTGGTACAATGTCGTTCGGGATCTTCCATCCGTTCCCGGCAATCCTGTCAATTAAATTCTTGGCTGTGTTAAACTGCCAGGTCCCCACATGTTTAAATCCCCTGCCCTCCAGGAAGCGGATCTGCTTCGGGGTAGTAAGCCCCTCATTTCTACGCTTGTCCAAACGGTCAAGAATCTTAGCTGCCTTCCCTGCATTCTCAATCTGATCCGGCATGATTCCCAGCTTTTCCAGTGTCTGCTTCTGTTTGTCAGATGGCGGTCCCATCTCCCATCCAAAAGACGGAACATAACTGGACAGGTCTTCTGCCTGGATAGACATCTCGAACTGCAGTGGATCTACAAGCTTCTTTTTCCGTTTTTTCATCTCTGCCAGCTGTTTAGCCAGGGATTCCTCACGCTGTGCGACTACATCTTCTGAGGCAGTCTTTTCCGCCTCTTCAATATCAATAGCTATGCCGGCTTCTCGTTCCAGATTCTCCGTCATCTTCTGGGCTACTTCTTCATTCTCACAGATCAGACTTGCGGGATGGCACAGTTCATGCCGCTCTGTATGCCAAAGGAAATCCAACAGCAACAGATGATCTTTTCCTGTTTCTGGTGAAAGTCTTGTGCCACGTCCCACCATCTGGCAGTAAAGGCTTCTTACCTTTGTAGGTCTTAATACCACAATGCAATCAACTGACGGGCAGTCCCAGCCTTCTGTCAGGAGCATGGAATTACATAACACGTTGTATTTACCAGCATCAAAATCTTTTAATACCTCAGCCCTGTCCTGGCTGTCTCCGTTTACTTCTGCCGCCTGGAAACCATAAGCATTTAGGAGATCCCGGAACTTCTGGCTGGTCTTTACCAGCGGCAGAAATACCACAGTTTTTTTATCCATGCAGTATTTCTGCATCTCCTGGGCAATTCCTTCCAGGTATGGATCCAGCGCAGTACCAATCTCACTTGCCTTGAAGTCCCCTGCCTGTACAGAAACGTTGCTCATATCGATCTTGAGTGGAATTGTCAGCGCCTTGATCGGGGACAGGTATCCTTCCTTGATTGCCTTAGGAAGGGTATACTCATAAGCCAGGGATTCAAAATATACGCCAAGGTTCCGCATATCCCCACGGTCTGGCGTTGCCGTTACGCCTAACACCTGTGCTTCCGGAAAATGCTGCAGCACTCTCTGATAGCTGTCAGATATACAGTGATGGGCTTCGTCAATAATGATGGTATTAAAATAATCAGCCGGGAAACTTCCCAGCCTCTTTTCTCTCATCAATGTCTGTACAGAGCCAACCACTACCCGGAACCAGCTGCCCTGGCAGGAGCTTTCTGCCTTTTCCAAGGCACATCCAAGCCCGGTTGTCTTCATCAGCTTATCTGCTGCCTGATCGAGCAGCTCCCCTCTGTGTGCCAGGATCAGTACGCGGTCACCTTTACGGACACATTCCTCTGTTACCTTGGCAAATACCACAGTCTTTCCACAGCCTGTAGGAAGGACCAGCAGGGTTTTTAACACCCCGCTGTCCCACTGTTCAAAAATAGCTTCCTTCGCTTCTTTTTGATACGGCCTTAGTTCCATTTTTAAAAGCCTCCCGGTGTAAATGCAGGTTTACTGGTATCCTTTGGATACAGCTTTTCAATGTAATTGAACTTCTTGTTTGGATCCTTAATGCCAGGCTTCAGCCCGATCTTAGCGCGCGCAGTCTTGCCAGGAAGTGCACTCCAGTCCATCCGGAGTTCTTCGCCCTCCTTCTTAAGGCCGACACCACGGAACAGCTCAGACAGTTTCCACTCCAAACTGGTATGCAGTACATAATTCTCCCGGATGGTAACTTCACGTTCTGGAACATGCACCGTAAAATAAACAACTGCCATATTACATGGAGGGAGCTTACCCTCACCTTTAGATCTGCTACGGTCAAATTTCTCAATTGTTACGTTATAATCCCCTTCTGGAATTGGCTCATAATCCTGGGCATCCTGTTTGATGGAATCCTCCCAGCCTAACTCTCTTCCTTCTGCTGCCATAAATTTTTATCCTCCTTTAATTGAACGGCACCTGTTGTGTCGCTTTCATTTCTTTGATCATTCCATAGACCTGTGGCCATGCCCCGATCAGACAGCCATTGATAAAGTCCATGTCATAATCTTTCACCTTTACATCAGAGGGATAATACCCTCTTGCTGCCACTACGTTCTGGATGTCCCATTCATCTACCTGGTTACTCTCCATCAGGTCACGTAAAGCTTTAGGGATTCCGGGATCAATGGTGCTGCTCCTTGCTGTCGGTTCCGGAGTCTTTTGTGGTTCATTAAGCGGAAGGTTCATCTGCTCCCCAACAGTAACAGCAGGTTCTGTCTTTGTAGCTTCCTGTACCGTAGTCGGCTGAGGCTGTACAGTTGGCTGAGCCTGTACCGGCTGCTGCGCTGGTACGGATTTTGGCTGTGTTTCTTTTACTGGCACGGCATTTCCCTCAATGATTGTCCGGATGGAATCATAACTGAATGGGACTTCATCTGGCAGACCGTAGCGGTTCTTTGCATCCCAGCAGGCATTGTGGGTGGTATACATCACACGCTCACCGCCCTGGGCTTTCCTCTTTTTCCCTTTATCATCCACCGCAATAGAGAATGTTTTATAATTGGCAAACAGTAGCATGTCCGCCCATTCCTTGATCAGTGGGGAGGTCTGGGATGCTGTTTTCTTTCCAAGCTTTAACTCCCATCTGTCATAAGCTCCCAGTTCATCCGGCTGTTCAAACTTCCGGATCTGCGCATGTGCAGTAAGGACCACGTTGACACCAGCCTCTACAACTTCTGTCAGCTGATTGAGGAATTTCCCCAATTCTTCTTTTACATAAACATAACCATTTCCGTAACCAAAGTCCTCAATACCGGACTTTCTGTGCTTGTCGCAGATATGCCGGATACACATAGATTCCGCCCAGTCAATGGTATCTATGACCAGTGTCTTGCACATAGTCGGATGTGTGCGGACATAATCCACCTGGTCCAGCAACATCTGCCAGCTGGACGCCTTGGGAAGTCTCGCAACATCCATTGAATTGGTACTTCCTTCCGTGTCAATAAACACCGGATCTGGGAACTTGCTGGCAAAAGTGGATTTGCCAATTCCCTCTGGTCCGTAAATGACCACCTTCTTTGCACAGGGAATCACACCTCTGATAATTTCCATTTAAAATGCACCTGCCTTCCATGCTTTTTGCTGTGGTTCTTCCGGATGTTCCTGTCCAACCACATAACCGTCTTCAATAATAATGCTGCACTCATCACCAGTAGAAACTCTGGTAGCAATTGCCTGGAGTCCTTCTGCTTCCAGCCACTCTCCAAACTCCTGCAGTGTCTTTCTGTCCATCTGCTCCAGCTTGTCCAGAAGAACGAAACCGCACTGCGGGTTCAGTTTGCGGACAATAGCGGTAGAAACCTTCAGACGTTCCGCACCGGACATGTTGTCCCACTTCTGGCCTTTATAGACCAGCTCTCCATCTTTTACGGATAGCTCTGGAAGAGGAAGCTCTGCAGAAGTCAGAAGCTCATTCTTCTTATCCCTTGTCTCTTCCAGCTGCTTTGTTAGATTGTCGTACTTGGTACGGTACTCTTTGGCGTCATCCTCCGCTTTTTCCTTATCCAGGTTGGCTCTGACTTTACGGTTGATTTCCTCGATATTGGAGATATTAGCTTCCAGTTCTTCTGTGGACTGGTCCGTCAGATCCTTTGCAGAAGTCTCTGCAATATCCAGATCTTTTACCAGCTGCAGATGTTTCAGCTTGGCTGCTTCCAGAAGCTCAGACAATCTGATTACTTCCTCATGGGCACGCTTCACAGATTCCCGGAGCTGCGCAGCCTGATCACGTTTTCTCTGGTTCTCGCCATTCCTTGCCAGAATCTCCTGCTGCTGTCTGATCAGCTCGGAGGGTGACACCAGGTCTCTTGGAACATCCGGATAATAGGGCTGCTCTTTTGCAAATTTCTCTTTCTGATCAGCGGTACGTCCTACATACAGACGCTCCTGGTAAAGCTCTTTTTCTTCCTTTTCCAGTTCTGCAAGCTGAGGTCCCACGCCAATGATCTGCAAAAGCACTTTTGCCTTCTCTGTTCCGGAGGCTTCCATAAATCTTGGAAGATCCAGGGCAAGCTGTTCCACAAATTCATTAAGCAACTGCTGTCCGGCCTTCTGACCATTCGGGTCCGTAACCTTGAGGGCACTGTTCTTTCCCTTACGCTCCACTACCAAACCATTGTTCATCACAATATGTAAGTTCGGCGGCACCATGGAGCCTTCTCTTGTACTCTGGGAAGGTTTGTAACGTTCCCCGCCAAGTGCCCAGGCGATGGAATCCAGAACTGAGGTTTTGCCCTGCTGGTTATCTCCGCCAATGATGGTTAAGCCGTTCTGTGCAGGTTCCAACTTTACTGCTTTGATACGTTTTACATTCTCGATTTCGAGACGGTTAATCTTCATGCTCATATCTTATCTTTTCTCCTTTTTCAAAAACTCAAAATCATTTAGCAGTTTCTCCATCAGTTTTTCTGGTTCCTGCACTGCCATAATATCTTCATAACGCGCTTCCGCCAGGAGCGCATCTCCTAAGATTGGAGAACCATGTCTTGGCATGTCATACATCCAGCTCCAAAAACGGTTTAATGGAAGATTTTTGAAATGCCCATCCTCATCCACCAGCATAATCACTGGTTTCTGAAAGTAATTACTCATTTTTGCAGTATGGACAGTTTCAAAATGGCCTCCTAAAGCTTTTTGAATACTCTTGAAATCGTCAAAATTCACATCAATAATTGAGATTTCGTTATCTGCTGAAATTTTTAATGTTTTCATTGATTTTTCTCTCTTTCTCCTTCTACAATAAAAGGGTGATAAACTATTTTTGTCCATTGGACACCGGATCCTGATGAGCTCCCAACTCTCAGGATCCATTTTCTTTTAACAACCGTGTAAGATGCTCCCTGGCTGCTTCGTAGTTTTTAACGGATTCTTTCATCATTACTTCTTCACGATAGATATCATAAGCAGTCATTTTGCTTTCTGAAGGTTCCTCCACCCAAATCCGGCATGGATATCCAGCTAATCCTATTTCGAAACTTACATGGATTCCGCTTGCTATAGCTTTCTTCGAAAGCTCATACAACTCATCTATCATTTTTTCTAAAATCATGGTCTCCTCCCTTCTGGCTCTGTGCCCTGTATCAGCATCCATGCAAGCATTGATAATGCTATAGCTCCTGCAACCTGCAGTCCGTCCCACTGCCAGAACGGCAGGTATGTAGCAAGGGTGCCTATGATGACAGATATGATTATGTTACGCTTCACCACCGGCACCTTCTTCCACAACAGCCCGGTTGCTCCAACCGATCATCTGCACCAGCTTTTCCGGATGAAATGCCGGAGTATACTTCCTGGCATTGCTGTCCAGAAGCTGACGCCGATAAGTAAGATAATCAATAAACACCAGAACGTTGATCAGGACAATGTTTCCGTCCCGAATAATGGCATAATCGTTATAACGCCCTGTTTTGATTTCATCTTCAATTTCAAACAATCTTGTCCGCACAGTTCCGGCACTGATCTGGAACTCTTTTGTAAGCTGCTCTTTTCTCATGTACGGATATCCCCGTATGGATTCTGTGTAAACCATCTTTTACTTACCCCCTTTTATAGATCATGGTTGTCCGGAATTACTTCAGCTTTTTCATAACCCCTGTCCGGTTTGTGTACGACCGGTTCTGAGCTTGTTTCTCCTGTTTTCTTACATCTCCAAGCAGCCGCTCCAGATCACTGATCACCTTCCGGTTGTCTTTCATCCAGTTACAGATTGGAGCTGTTGCTTCTTTTATGTCTTTTGCCTTTCTCCGCTTACGGCGTATATCCCGCAAGGTAAATCCCTGGCAGATATAGTCGTACTGGCTGTTTTCGTTTAGCTCAATATTATGTAAAATATCCTGCGTCTGACGATCCATATCATTTTCTGTGAGAATTGCCAGCCGATTAGACTCTTCACAGGTACGAAGAAAACTTAAGAATGCATTTAATTCAGTGCTACAGTTAGCTATTTCAATCACCTCTTTCTGTCGAAATGTCTCGAACGGTATTTATTGACTTTCCTTGCTTTCTCTCCTATTCTTTAAATACAGGGTACTGGCACACCCGAGTACATAGAAAGGAGTATTTGTATGACTTTTGAATTATCCGATACAGAAGCCATTTACCTCTACGGTATATTGAGAAAAGAGCTAAAGAATCTGGAATCTGTTAAACCATCTTCTCTTGTAAAAGCTGATGTAAAACTATATAAAAGAATCATCAGTAAAATGGAGACTGCTGCTCCGCAACTTAAAGAACTTCCTATTTAGATTTTGGCTCTGCGTTTTGCAGAGCCTTTCGCGTTTTAGGAAGCCATTCCGTCGCCGGAATAAATTCTTCGATTGTTACCCTGTAATTCTTTTTTCTAGTTTGAACTATGTCCGAATACTCTTTTCTTCCTCTCAGCAGTAAACGAATTAGTAAAGTTTTCACTCTGCCTCATCTCCTTTCCTGTTACTTCTCCAAATAAGCTGTATGAGCGCTGCATTCGCCTGCTTTCAAAAGAGTTTTAAAAATACTGGCATGTAGCCGAAAAACGCTACTATTTCTCCAATTATTAAAATCACTTGCCACAATATTATGTTGTCAGATACTATACAGAGAATGACTGATAATATTAATAATCCAGTGCCAATAAAACAGCATGCTAAGCACAATGTTTCCATATCCTTCTCCTTTCTGTTACTTCTCTAACTGTTTTCTATCACTTTAAGTGGATTTTGTGGGTAAAAAAATATTATCTATTGGAATATTATAAATATCTGCTAAAAGCTTCATATCTGCAAAAGACGGAATTGCCGCTCCTTTTTCCCAATTAATAATAGTTCTTTTGCCTATTTTCATTCGTTTAGCAGCTTCTTCCTGCGTTAATCTCGCATTTACACGTGCCGCTGCTAAACTAATCTGAATTGGTTCTGGCATTTTTGTTTTCCCTCCTTTCACTTTGTGATACCACTATACCATCACTTTAAGTGTGTGTCAACACTAAAAGTGAATTTTTTGCACTTTTATATTGCAATAGTTTCACTTTTAGTGTATTATACATTTAAAGATAAGGAGGAAACTGATATGCCTGAACAGGAATTTAATGCTGTCTTTTCAAAAAGGCTACGATACTATTTAAGTGAATACAACATGACTCAAGCAGAACTTGCCAAACGTTTAGGTGTTGGTACCACCTCTGTTTATAATTGGTGTAATGGTTTAAAAACGCCGCGAATGGATAAAGTAGATGCAATGTGTGACCTTTTTCATTGCAGCAGATCAGATTTAATGTCTGATGAAAACACTGAACATTCTACGCTCACTCCGCGTGATGAAAAAGACATTGAGAAAATCATTGAACATACCAGAGAGCAACTGCTCTCACAGGAAGGACTGATGTTTGACGGTGATCCTGCTTCTCCTGAAGCAGTGGATTCTATCCTTGCTGCTATGCAGATCGGAATGGAAATGGCAAAGAAAAAGAACAAAGAAAAATATACGCCTAAGAAATATAAAAAGGACTGATGCCTATGTGCATAAAGAGACGGGTTTCACAACTTGTCAGGAAATACCAGACTCGCGATCCTTTTGAAATGATTAAAGGTATGAATGTGATATTGGTTCATTATCCATTAGAGGGTGTGCGCGGATTCTACCAGTATTTCCAACGTAACAATATTATTTATCTGGATGAACGATTATCCGAAACTGAACAACGATTTGTTCTTGCTCATGAGCTGGGACACATGTTTCTGCATAAAAAGGCTAATGCTATTTTTATGGACACACGTACTCAGTTTAATACAGATAAATTTGAACTGGAAGCAAATCTTTTCGCTATGGAGCTGCTACTTCCAGATTCGTTTCTGGATGAATACAGAGATTTTACTATTGACCAAATATCCAGGATGACCGGATACCACAAAAGATTAATTGAATTGAGAATATCATCATAAAAACCGGAGGGCGATATGGGATTATTTGATATCTTTAGAGTAGGAAAAATAAAAGCCGAAAACGAAGCTCTAAAGCAAAAATTACAAGATTTACATGCAGATGAATACTGGCAGGTGAAAGAGCACCTTGACCGCATGAACTCAGAAATTGCCGATAACAACATTACTCTTTCAAAACAACATGATGACTTATCCACGCTTTCTGAACAATCTCAGAAATTGGAGAAACAAGTTACATCTCAGCGTAATAAAATTGCACGTTCCAAAGAGTTGTACCAGAGCATCGAATACGCACTTGATACATTTCTTGTGTCTGATGTTTCTTATAACAACTGCAGATTAAATCCTCATGATAAGGAAGATTTAGAAGAATTAGTTCCATCTGTCATTTTAAAATTACATTGCATGGATGTAAAAGATCTTCGCAAGGCATATAAAGAAAACGCAAAACAGATTGACCGATTAATGGATCTTTATGAAGCTCGTTACACAACCAAGGCTAATAAATCTATATACTCTCTTATGGTTATTGCTTTGAAGGCTGAACTGCAAAACGTTTTGTATAATTTGAAATATGATAAATTAGATAGTTCCATTGAAAATATCCGTTCTATTTCTTCTAAATACTTAAAGATTGCAGGTGAAGGGAACCAAAGTATAGCAGGTACTCTTACTAAGTTTATCGGGGAATTGGAGTATTTATTTATCAATGCCGTAAAAATCGAATACAATTACTATGTTCGCAAAGAACAAGCAAAACAGGAGCAATTAGCTCTTAAAGAACAAATGCGCCAAGAAGCAGAGGAACGAAAAGCGTTAGAGGCAGAGCGTAAGAAAGTTGAGAAAGAAGAGAGTAAGTTTAAGACCGAAATAGATAAATTAACAGTCGCCCTTTCAGAATCAACTTCAGCTTCTGATAAAGAACAACTTCATACCCGAATTCTTGATCTGCAAAAGCAGCTCTCTGATATAATCATCAAAAAGGATGAAATTGTAAACCTTCAGAATGGAAAAGCTGGTAATGTTTATATTATTAGTAATTTAGGTTCGTTTGGCCAGGATGTTTTCAAAATTGGAATGACACGCCGGTTGGATCCACAGGATCGTGTAAATGAGCTTGGCAGTGCCAGTGTGCCCTTTAAATTTGATGTACATAGTTTTATTTTCTCAGAAGATGCTGTCGGACTGGAAAAGAAGCTTCATGAAACATTAAACGAAAAGAGGCTTAATAAAGTTAATATGCGAAAAGAATTTTTCAAAATAGATATTACTGAACTTGAAAAATTAGTTTCAAGTATTGATCCCACTGCGGAATTTAATTCCACAATGTTAGCTGAAGAATACAGGCAATCGGTGGATATGCAAGTTCCATATGAACCCATCTATTCAATCGAAGAGTTTGAAGAAGATGAAGAATAATTAAATAAAAGAAAAACCGCCCTAGTGTTGGCGCACCAGAGCGGCGAGCACATCCGAAGATGTACAGCATTTTCATCAAAAATATTGTATCATCTTCGGGGCAGCCATGCAAGCGGAACCTTTGTTCGCGCTGGCTGTTATTTTTATACTTATTTTTCCCGGCACTTGCGCCGGCGCAATAAAAAAAAGAAACCATCTCGGTGATTCTGCCGGAATGGTCCGTATAAGGAGGATGATATCATGTGGGTTGAAGAATCGAAAAATGGCAAATTCAAATTCTGTGAGCGGTATGAGGACTATATGACTGGAAAAACAAAACGTGTATCTATCACAATGGATAAAAATACCGCCCAAACCAGAAAAACAGCACAGAAGACTTTGGAATTAAAAATCCAGCAGGCTATGGGAACCCGTCCAGATCATCAGTGCACCTTAAAAGAATTGGTTGAGGAATATAGAAAAGATCAGAAAAAGACAGTCAAACAATCTACATACTCCCGAAATTATTTTGCCTGCAATGCCATTATGAAAATGCTTGGTGAAAGTACAATTGTGGAGCATATGACTGCTAAATATGTTCGGAGTAAGTTTCGTGATTCTGGAAAAGAAAACAGTACTTTAAATGAACATCTTACTCGTTTCCGCGCTCTGATCCGCTGGGGATATAGTAACGATATGATCAGTGACATTACTTTTCTGGAGAAAATAGAACCTTTCAAGGATCTTCCTCATAAACAAAAAATACAGGATAAGTACCTGGAATCAGATCAGCTCAAAGCCTTATTGGATGGAATGGATCACACTCTTTGGAGACTGTGTACTGAATTCATGGCGCTGTCTGGTCTGAGAGTTGGTGAGCTGATTGCCTTGGACCGTATAGATGTGGATTTTAAAAACAAGGTGATCCATGTAACAAAAAACTATGATTATATAAACCAGATCGTCACATCTCCAAAGAGCTTTTGTTCGATCAGGGATGTGTATATGCAGGAGGAATTGGAAAATGTATGCAAACAATTAAATGCGCTGATGCTCCGCCGACGCTTAATGTTTAATATTGGAAAGCCAGCCCTGTTTCTCTTTTCCAGGAATGGAACTTATATACACTATTATTCCTACAATAAATATTTAAGGGAAAACTCCAAGCGTGTCTTAGGGCGTGCTATCACCCCACATGCCCTGCGTCATACTCATGCCTCTCTTCTCTTGGAGCAAGGTATCAGCATTGATACCATCTCTAGGAGACTCGGACACGAAAACAGCAAGGTTACCAAAGAAATATACTTACATGTCACAAAAAAGCTCACGGAGAAAGACAACGAACAGATTGCAAAAGTATCTATTTTTTAAAGTTGCCCCTTTTCTGCCCCTTTTATTGAAACAGACATTTAGTGCCACATTGAAAACACCGCATAAAATCAACATTTTTCCGCTGTCAAGATGAAATTAATTCAAGTCCCATCTTCCGCATTTTTTTATTGCTTAAAAGTAAAAAAGACCTGCAAACCATCCGTTTTGCAGGCCTTTTTATTACCGTTGTACTTTTATCATTCTATTTCGGAAGTTCTGTCACTGTCTCCAGCTTAAATCCTTCCCACATATCAGCAGAAATATTCCATTCTCTTAAATCTGTAACGATCTTATGATAGAACGCCTGTCCGCCACGCACAATATCATAGGTGCGGGCATCGCCTCTTGCCTCAAGGTGACGGCCAAAGCTACAGTTGGTTACATCCTCCGGACCATAGTCGTCCACATCTCCGCCCGGCCAGAAAATATAAAGCCTTGGGATATCATCAATCTGGCGAATATCAATTCCTGCAAGTTTCAGAAATTTCTTTCCAACAGACTCATGCGCCGTAAATACATGAGAATATCGCCATACAGTCCTTGTAAAATCAGATACACGGAACTGGCCCAGCCAATCCTCATCCATCATTCCGTCTGCAGTTTCTCTTGAGACGATCACAACAACAGGGAATAAACGCCCTGAATCTTTCAACGCTGCAATAAGATTCCCAAACATATCCTCTCGCAAAATACGTCTTCTGTTAGAACATTCGATTCCATTTACAATTCCGATATTGTCAACAATCGTCTTATAATATCCAGGATAACTGAAGAAAGTTACTCCCGGGTCCTGGATGGTGTGTTCTCTCTCCGGCTGTGCATATCCATTGCAAACCTTCAGAATCACTTCATCCTGACGCGACACTTCAAGTCCGGCTTCTGAATACCAGATTCTGCCGCCCACTTCCATATCCATATGTCTTACATGCATATTCAGCCGATGATTGTCCGGATCATAATTCACAGCTACATGATAAGCCAGAATGTCAGCATGATAAGTACTGGTCTTCTGTGGCATTTCCTTAAACAGACCGCCATATTTCCCCACGATCCAGCCATATATCGCATCTGCTGCCTGCTGGAAAATCTCTGCAGCAGATGCCGGTTTCTCTTCCTTCAGACGGCTTCCATCCACCTGTGTGCACATCTGGAACACGTTGTGGCGGATAAGAGGCTTCATCTCATAATGCCAGGATTCTCCGAGGCTCTCCTCGCGACCATCATTATAAACATCACGTTCCTTAAAAATAGCTGTCAGACGACTGTCGTGGAACTGACTGTCGTTTAACAGGGCAATGATCGTATTTACATTGATCGGTACCTTGCGGCTGCGGTGAAGCAGCTGGTCTACCAGTGTCTGCTTGCTGGTCTTATAAATACGCTTGGCCAGGTTCTCCACCTGCTGGTCACAATCCTCATCCAGAAGCTTCGCCACCTCAGGATAAAGCTGTCCCTCTCCCAGTTTCAGGCGGAAATGGCTCTTGATCATATCACTCCATCTGCCTGATTTATAAAGGGAATGTCCCAGATCCTCAAACAGGGTAACCATGGATTTATCACAAAGCTCCAAAGTTGCCAGAATACTGTTAAAGTATCTGGAAAAGCCCTTGTAATTCTTCCACAGTTCCTCTCCTTTATAGCGCATATCGTGCTCGATCTCATGCCAGCCCTCGAAAAACATGGTCTTAATCTGAATCTCGAAGGTATCATCAATATACATATCCCAGGTCTCTGTTGAAATTTCTGATCGCAAATATTCCGGAAGACGGCACACGCCGTTTAATTTCGTAGGTTTGAACTCCTCCTCGCTTCTTTCCGAAGTGGACCAGCCAATCACATCAAAGGTATTTTCCACAATATTCTGGCAGATTTCTACATCATCATCAAAATACAGGTTAATACGAACACCTACCAGGTCCTGCAGTTTCTTATTCTCCGCGCCATAATCTTTCAGAGCAAATTTATGAGCCATAGAAGAAGCTGTCTTGATTCTGGAAAAGCATCTGTAATACAGACCGCATTGTTCCAGGCGATCACTGATAATGCGCTTCAGATCCTGCTCCACGATAGCCGGAACCTTTACCTTCGCAGCCAGTTCCTCCTTTGTATAAATTACTCTTTTCTGTTCACTCACTAATTTTACACCACCAATTTATTTATAACTGCCGGAGCCCTCACGGATTACGGTCCGAAAACTACACAGTTATTATATTTTATATTCCGTACGTTCTACTAAGCATACACTTTAGAGCCTGTTTGAAAAATCATTCCCGCAATCTGCACGCCCCACTTTGCGGTATATTTTGCCCGAATTCGGTTGCCGTAGCCCGCTACGGCGCCCTCATCCGGGCAAAATCTCCCACAAATTGTGACGCACATCTTGCAGAAAGCCTTTTTCAAACACGCTCTAGTATACCAGAATTTCCCCAAATAAAAAAGGGATATTCCGAAATATAATGGAAAATTTCGGTTAAATATATATAATCAAAAGCACTTCTTACAAGCTTCATATCCTTGAGCCTCAGCCTGTGAGACTGGCTCCTGATATGCCTTATCCGGATTCATATTTCCACAGTCAGGAATACTGTGATATTTACTTCCTGTAGCAGATATCCATACCATTTCCTCCTGACTGTCATCTGCTGCAGCAATCTGTTCTGACTTTTCTGATGCTGCAGCTGCATCAGTTCCGCTATTATCTTCAGCTGTAAATCCATTCTCCCCTTCACTTTGCCCAGCTGTTTCTCCATCACCTGAAGTATAATCATTGCAAGGATCTGCACTCCAGGTAATAGCACTTCCATCCGAAGAAGCTACAATGGTTCCCTGTTCATCAGAGCGATATACCTGAATTCCCATATCTGACAGTTTTTCCATGGTATCCGCATGCGGATGACCATACATATTTCCTGCGCCGCAGCTGATCACTGCAAATTCCGGAACTGCAGCCTGAAGAAAATCCCAGCTTGTGGATGTAGCAGATCCATGATGGCCCACACTTAACACGTCGCAGCTCAGATCAAGCCCGGAATTCACCATATCTGCCTCACAGTTAAAATCTGCATCCCCGGTAAAAACGAAACTGTTTTCTCCATTCGTCAGCTTAATTGCCACCGAATTAGCATTACTCTCTTTGCTGATTTCCTTTGGTGAAAGAATTGTAAATTCTCCCGAGCCAAATGTATACTCCGCCCCCACTGCCGGATGCTGTACTTCAAGCCCATGTGCTGCCACTGCATCCATAAAAGAGCCATAAAGGGAAGAATCATGGATATAATCTGCTCCAATCACATTGTCCACCTGAAATGCATTCAGACAGCCAATCAGTCCGCTCACATGATCCTCATCGTAATGGGATGAAATCAGATAATCAATTTCTGACACATTCTGCTCCTGCAAATAGGACACCACATAGCTGGACGCGCTTCTTGGACCACCATCATACAGCAGATTCTGTCCCTCTGACTGCACCAGAATGGATAATCCCTGTCCCACATCCAGGAAATGCACAGTCATGCTGCCGCCAGATGCCAGAACCTTTTCCCCGCTTCCAGGGAATACGATTCCTGCCATAAGCAGAATAAGCGTTAAAAGATAGCCTGCAATTTGTTTTCTTAAGTGTTTCATTTTATTCCTTCTTTCGTTTTTTTCACCGTAGGCACCGCTGTCCTGCTGCCTCTTTACTATTATAATATATTCTCATCCCCACAAACATCCCTGAATTATGTTTTCACAATTGCATTTTTAGCATATAATACCTGGAAGAGCATTTTATGAGGTCGTCCATGTATTACAGAAAAACCTTATGTGCACAGCAGGAAAATGTAGACCAGGGTACCTTACAGATAACGGTCCATTCAAAAACAGACAACCGCCCTGTGGAAAATGCACTGGTCCGTATTTCTTATACAGGTGATCCAAACAGTGTCATTGAAGAAGTCCGCACGGATTCTTCCGGCAACACCCCTGTCCTTCAATTAAAAACGCCTCCTCTGGAATACAGCCTGAATGCTTCCGAGGAGGCGCAGCCTTATGCAGAATATTCCATGCAGATCAAAGCCGAGGATTTTCACCAGGAGGAAATCGCAGGCACAGAAGTCTTGCCTGCGGTTCTGGCCAAACAGCCTGTCCTTCTGAATCCCAGGCAAGACACTGTTTCGGAAAACAGAATTGTCATTCCTCCCCATACACTTTTCTATGAATATCCACCAAAAATACAGGAATCTGAAATTAAACCAGTACACGAAACTGGCGAAATTGTTCTAAGCAAGGTCGTAATTCCGGAATACATTGTAGTGCACGATGGGCCTGTAGGTGATAACTCCGCCTCTAATTATTATGTCCGCTACCGCGACTATATCAAAAATGTAGCAAGCAGCGAAATCTATGCCACCTGGCCTGACGACACTATCCGCGCCAACATCCTGGCAATTATGTCCTTTACCCTAAACCGGGTATACACGGAGTGGTACCGCAATAAAGGGAAAGACTACACCATCACCTCCTCCACCGCCTACGACCACAAATGGATCCGCGGACGAAACATCTTTGACTCCATCGACCGCATTGTAGACGAACTTTTCGAGAATTATCTATCCCGTCCTAACGTCCGTCAGCCAATTCTTACCCAGTACTGCGACGGAGAGCGGGTGCAGTGCCGGGACAGAGGATGGATGACACAGTGGGGAAGCAAGCGGCTTGGAGACCAGGGATATTCTGCTATTGAAATCCTACGGTATTTCTACGGAAACGATATGTATATCAATGTGGCAGAAGAAGTCTCCGGGATTCCTTCCTCCTGGCCAGGATATGACCTGGATATTGGTGCTTCCGGCAGCAAAGTACTCCAGCTTCAGGAACAGCTAAATGCTATCAGCCAGGCCTACCCTGCTCTTCCAAAAGTAAATCCGGACGGAATCTATGGTGCCCAGACTCAGGCCTCTGTCCGCAAATTCCAGAATATTTTCGGTCTTCCGGAAACCGGAATCGTAGATTATACCACCTGGTACAAAATTCAGGAAATTTACGTAGGCGTCACCCGGATTGCAGAATTACAATAAACATAATATGGCGGGATTTTCTCTCCCGCCATAAAATTCTAATCTAAACCTTATACTCTAAACGGACATGCCGTTTGTCAGCAACATCACCATATAGGAACCGGCTAACCATCAGCCTTCTGCCAATTCCCGCATCAATTCATGCACTGAAGTAATTTTGTCAATCCTTCCAACATTTGCCCCACAGAACATCAATCCATTCTCTACATCTCCCTCCACCGCATCGATCAATGCCTTGGTAATGCAGTACGGAACCTGTCCTGGATTACATTTTTCCAGGCAGTTATAGCACTTCTTTACTGGAATCCGTCCATTCTCTACCAGTTTCATAAAAGGATTGCAAAGCGCCCTTCCAGGCATTCCTACAGGGCTCTGGATAATCTGCACATCCTCTTTCCTTGCATTTACATACGCCTGTTTATACCTTTCATCGGCATCGCATTCCTTTGTCGCCACAAACCGGCTTGCGATCTGCACACCAGCTGCCCCAAGTGCCATAGCATGATCAATATCTTTCCGGTCAAAAATTCCGCCAGCAACTACCACTGGAATTTCCCGGCCAAACTTTTCCTCATATTCCTTTTTACATGCAATAATATCCCGGATTTCCTGGTCAAAATCCATCTCATCCCTGTGAGCCAGCTGATCCCTGGAAAATCCCAGGTGTCCTCCTGCCTCCGGTCCTTCCACTACGATCAGATCTGCAGTCCGGTTATATCGATGTGCCCACATTTTCAGAATCAGATTTGCTGCCCTTTTTGAAGAAACAATAGGCGCAATCTTTGTTCTGCAAAACTCCGGTACCAGCTCTGGCAGATTCATGGGAAGTCCTGCGCCACTGATGATCACATCTGCACCACATTCCACAGCTTCCTTTACATGCTCTTTATAATGTTTCAGCGCTACCATAATATTAACACCGACCAGCCCTTTTCCCTTGGCAATCTCCCTTGCCTTCCATATATGCTTTCTTATTGCCTTCAGATTGCACCCCGCCTGGTCTTTTTCAAAGCCAGCCTCATCATATCCGATCTGAGCTGTGGAAATAACTCCCACTCCTCCTTCTGCTGCCACTGCGCCAGCCAGGGAGCTACGGCTCACTCCCACGCCCATTCCCCCTTGAATAATAGGAAGTTCTGCCACCTTATCTCCAATTTTCAAACATCTCAAACTGCTTTTGTATTCTCTATCCAAAACAATATCCTCCATGCTTTAATTTAGTTTGATTTTAAAACTATTTTAGTATAAAGCATTATTGTTTTTATGTCAAGTTTTACTTTTATTCGACACTTTATTATGTAGTTTTTATTACTACATATTCGGAAGTTTTCCCTATAAAAAGGAATCCCCTTGCAAGATTTGCCGCCTGCAGCAGACCATCCCCCTCATCTGCATTTCCGTTATTTCCTCTCACTGCCTGGAAAAGCTTTTTTGGGTAATAGGAATTTGCTGCAGAATCGTCTGCTGCATCAAAAAAAGGCCATGCATATCCGTTTGATACACATAGCCTTCGCTTTCATTTTCTTTACAGCTTTTTCATTTCAAAAAGATTAAAAAATCTTCAAAATATCATTATACATAACTACAACCATCAAAAGCATCAGCACCATCAAACCTGCAAAATGAACCATGCCCTCAATCTGTCTGTTCACCGGTTTTCTCCGAATAGCCTCGATAATCAGAAATACAAGCCGGCCGCCATCCAGTGCAGGAAGCGGAAGAAGGTTCATAACACCAAGGTTTGCAGATAAAAGTGCTGCCATATACAGCATATTTACCCAGATAGTCAGCATGCCCTCACTCTTACTTGCCTCATAGGTGCTGCCAATTGCATCAACTACGCCAACCGGACCGCTTAAATCCTTTACGCCCAGCCCGCCGGTAAGAAGCTCTTTCAGGCTGAGTAAGGTAGAGCGGATCATATATTTTACTTCCAGCGTTCCATACTTCAGCACTTCAAATCCCTGTGTCTTCGTGTACGCCAGATTATAAGAAAAATCAAGTACTGCTGTGCGGGACTCCGATGGAGTTACCTCAGCGTTGTATTCCAGGCCATCACGCTCATAAGTTATGGTCACAGGCTCACTTGTGAGAGGATGCTCTGCAAGATATGCAGTATAATCGTCCGAACTCTCCAGTCTGGTGCCATTAATGGAAGTGATCACGTCCCCAGGCTCCACGCCAGTTTCAGATAAGCCCATTCCCGGAATCAGGGATGCCACCTCAAGAGAATCGGTACTCTTTCTGTTAAAGCCAAGAAGGTATCTCACCTGTACGTCTGGTTTGAAGGCCAGCTCCACATCTTTGCCATCCCTCTCCACAGTCATATGAATGGTCTCATCCTCCTGTGGATTATTCAGATACATATACAGATAAAGATCTCTTGCCAGATCAATATGATACCCCTGATATTCTTTGATAATATCCCCTTCCTGAAGACCAGCTTCAGCCACAGTAGAACCACTCTCCACCTGCGTAACCTCTGCCGGGTCATAGCCCACCAGCGTAACAATGAGCACTGCAAACACAAAGGCCAGGATAAAGTTAAATACCGGTCCTGCTGCAACTGTAGCGATTCTTCCCCACACTGGTGCACCATTGAAAGTCCCCTTGGACTCATCCTCCATATCTTCTCCCAGCATGGCACAGGAACCGCCAAGAGGCAAAAGCTTCAGAGAATACCTGGTTCCATTCTTCTCTGTGCTAAGCAGCCTTGGTCCCATTCCAAGGGAAAACTCCGTTACTACGATCTTATTTTTCTTTGCAAGAAGGAAATGCCCCAGCTCATGAAAAAGAATGATCGCACTGAAAATCAATAATGCCAGAATAATCTTCAACCTACCACCTGCTTTCAATCCATTTATAAGTCTCGTCTTCTACTGCCAGTATCTCCTCCAGATCCGGATTCCGGATCACTGTATGTCTTTCCATAGACTGTGCAATAATGTCGTAAATATCCAGAAAGCCGATTTTTTCCTGTAAAAACTTCTTCACAGCCAGCTCATTTGCTGCGTTAAACACAGTAGGCATACTGCCGCCTTTTCTTGCAGCATCCATAGCCATTGGAAGCCCCAGGAATGTATCCATATCCGGATCTTCAAAAGTAATCTCTTTCAATTTATGGAAATCCAGTCTCTCTCCATCCAGATATCTGCGTTCCGGATAATAGAGTGCGTACTGGATTGGAAGCCGCATATCCGGAGTTCCAAGCTGCGCCATAACCGCACCATCTTTAAACTCTACCATCGAATGGATAATGCTCTTTGGCTGGACAACAACCTGAATATGATCCAAATCCACATCAAACAGCCATCTGGCTTCCATAACCTCCAGACCTTTATTTACCAGGGTTGCGGAATCTACTGTGATCTTCTGTCCCATTACCCAGTTCGGATGCTTCAGGGTATCTGCAAGCGTCACATGTTCCAGTTCTTCTCTTTTTCTTCCACGGAAGGGACCACCGGAAGCTGTGATCAGAAGCTTCTCAACCTGCGCCCGCTTTTCCCCATGAAGAGCCTGGAAAATAGCACTGTGCTCACTGTCTACCGGAAGGATCTGAACTCCATGCTCTTTTGCCATCGGAATGATCAGATGACCTGCTGTTACCAATGTTTCTTTGTTTGCAAGGGCAATGTCCTTGCCCGCCTTGATTCCCTCCATTGTAGGACGGATTCCAATCATTCCCACAACAGCGGTAACCAGAATGTCTGTCTGGGGCATACGCGCAAGCTCCAGAAGTCCCTCCATACCAGACACAATTTTTACATCCATATCCGCAAGACGGACTGCCAGGTCCTCTGCCGCATTTTCATCCCACACTGCAATCAGCTGAGGATGAAACTCTCTTGCCTGTTCTTCCAGCATTTTCACATTTCTTCCTGCACTGATTCCCAGCACCTCTATATCGCCGTTAGCTCTCACTACATCCAGGGTCTGTGTACCGATGGAACCAGTTGAGCCTAAAATTGCAATTTTCTTCATTTGAAATTCCTCTCAGTCCATTTCAGGGACAAATCACATCTTATCATTTCCACACTTCTTATTCCTTTATGCCTCCCGCTGCCAATCCGGAATCAGATTCCCAGCACAAGCTTCGCCAGGAAATAAATAGCCGGAGCTGTAAAGATCACACTGTCAAATCTGTCCAGGATTCCACCGTGTCCCGGGATCAGTTTGCCATAGTCCTTGATTCCCTGATTTCTCTTAATAGCAGAAGCAGCCAGGTCTCCAACCATGGAGATCAGTGCTCCGACTGCACAGATCAGCGCATACTCTGCAATCTTTCCGCCAGTTGCTGCTGCATAAATTGCGCCCAGAAGCGCAGCGCCTGCCACGCCGCCTACTCCACCTTCTACTGATTTCTTCGGGCTGAGGATTGGTGCCATTTTGTGCCTGCCGATCAGCATTCCCACACAATATGCGCAGGTATCGCATCCCCAGGAGCATAAAAAGATCAGCCATACCAGAAATTTTCCATCTGGAAGGTTCCGGGTAAGATAAATAAAGGAGAGCATCACAGCCACGTATACCACCCCAAAGAACGCCGGCATTACCTGATCTGCCTTGAACTTGGGATAAGTAAATACGTAAACGAACATAAACATCATGAACGAAATGATCACGCCCATCATTCCATATTTTTCAAAATCCAGCGACATCAGCACATAGTAGATCACAGCTCCAAGATAGCCTGCAATTTCCAGGGCATTAAAATGGTCTTCCCGAACCTTCATAACCTTATAAAGCTCCTGCATTCCGATCAGAGAGATCCCAAGCAGTGTAAAAAACAGCACATAACCTCCACTGATAATAGTCAGAAGCGCAACTGCGACCAGCACAATACCGCTTAAAAGACGTGTTTTAAACATCTTACTCCTCCTTCACACCGCCATATCTTCTGTCTCTTTGATTATATTTCTCAATAGCCTGTACTAATTCTGCTTTATGGAAATCCGGCCATGCCACGTCTGTAAAATAAAATTCCGTATAAGCCAGCTGCCACATAAGGAAATTGGAAAGTCTCTGTTCTCCGCTGGTGCGTATCAGAAGATCCGGATCCGGCACTCCTGCAGTATCCAGGTAGCTTCCAATCGTATCCTCTGTGATCTGATCCGGAGAAACTTTTCCATCCGCCACATCCTGTGCCATCTTTCGCATTCCTCTTGTAATCTCATCGCGGCTTCCATAATTCATGGCAATCTGGAAGTACAACTCATCATAATCCTTGGAAAACTCCTCCAGTTTACGGATGCTTTCCTGAATATCCGGTGCAAAAGCAGAGATGTCGCCGATAATTTTGATTTTCATCTTATTATCCCGGGATATCTTGATACATTTCTTCAGATAGCTGCGAAACAGCTTCATAAGCCCATCCACTTCTTCTCTGGAGCGTTTCCAGTTTTCCGTGGAAAAAGCATATACTGTCAGATATTTCACGCCCAGATCTTTAATATCATAGCAGACCTGCTCCAGATTGGCGCAGCCCTTAACATGTCCATAGCCACGAGGCAGTCCCTTTGCCTTTGCCCAGCGGCCATTGCCGTCCAGAATAATGGCAATATGATTGGGTACGTTCATATTTTTCTCCTTGTGTTTTGTTTTTCTTTTTTCGTTATAAGCGTTCAGATTATTCGTACAATTTCATACAAAAGGGCAGAAAAGAGCTCTTTTTAAAGAGCTCTTTTTGCTGTTTCTTTATAAAAGGATCCTGTTTTGCAGATTTTTAGTCCAAACGGCTCTGCGCTTCAGGTAATATGCCCTTATACAGTCATAATCTCCTTACCTTTTGCTTCTACTGCAGCATCTACATCCTTGATGTATTTGTCTGTAAGCTTCTGAACTTTGTCCTCTAACTCTTTGATCTCGTCCTCAGATACATCCTCTTCTTTTTTCAGCTTCTTGTATGCATCGTTGGCATCACGGCGGATGTTGCGGACAGCAACCTTAGCTGCCTCACCTTTTTTCTTAACATCTTTAACCAGATCTTTACGGCGTTCCTCGGTAAGCTCCGGGAAAACAAGACGGATTACTTTTCCATCGTTATTCGGGTTCAGACCAAGATCAGAAGTAAGGATTGCTTTCTCAATTCCCTTGATCAGGCTGGATTCCCATGGCTGGATCTGGATCATACGAGCTTCCGGAACTGTGATATTTGCCACCTGCTGAATCGGTGTAGGGCTTCCGTAGTAATCTACTGTCAGCTTGTCAAGGATATGCGGATTGGCACGTCCTGCACGGATAGTAGTCAGCTCTGCTTCTAAGCTGCCCAATGTCTTTTTCATTTTCTCTTCATACTTCTGAATTCTTTCATCCATAAAATTAATCTCCCTCTTTATGATTTTCTGCCGGTAGCAGTATTATCCTATTTTCTGCGCAACGCGCTTATACAGTAACCTTTGTTCCGGAAAATTTTCCGTGAACAGTGTTGATAATGCTGTTCTCCTCATCAAGAGCAAATACCATCATCGGCATTTTCTGCTCCAGACACATAATAGAAGCTGTAAGATCCATGGCTGCAAGCTTCTTGTCAACAACTTCCTGAATAGAGATCTCATCATACTTCACAGCGTCAGGATTTACCTTCGGATCGCTGTCATAAATACCATCAACTGCCTTCGCCAGAAGAATCGCATCGGCCTCGATCTCAACTGCACGAAGAACCGTAGCTGTGTCAGTAGAGAAATACGGATGTCCTGTACCGCCTGCAAAGAATACCAGCTTGCCCTGTGCAAAGCTCTCTTCTACACTGTCCTTGGAATACAGTTTTGTAAATGCACCACATGCAAATGGTGTATAAATCTCAGTCTTCATACCTGTATATCTGCAAAGGTCAGATACATAAATACAGTTCATAATAGTAGCAAGCATACCGATCTGATCTGCCTTGTTGCGGTCTATCGTCTCACTGGTACGTCCTCTCCAGAAGTTTCCACCGCCGATCACAATGCCGATCTGTACTCCCTCATCAGAAATTGCCTTGATCTGCTTCGCTACTGCAAGAACAGTTGCCTCGTCAAATCCTGTTTTCTTCGGTCCGGCAAGAGCCTCGCCGCTTAATTTTAATAAAACTCTTTTCATTTCCATGCTTTTATCCTGCCTTATTTTTTATTCTTTTATTTTACCATACTCCGGCAACAACCTCATTTCCGCTGTCATCAACAGTGGTAGAAACTGTGAAAGAGTCATAATAATGATATCCTGTCTCTCCGGTCTCCGGCTCGTTCTCATAATCACTTCCGTTAGCCTCTCCCAGTGCTGCAACAAGACTGGAAAGCGGCTGTCCGATATACTGTTTCGCCTTATCTGCACTGGAATCATCCGGTGCTGTATTACTGCCGCCACTATTATCCGGAGTACTTGTAGGCTGCGGTGCAGATGTAGGTGCAGCAGTAGGACCTGACTGCTGCGGCGCAGATGTAGGCGTTGGTGCTGTATCCGTTTCCTGAGAATCATCCTCAGAACTGTCTTCGCTGTCATCAAGACCAAGACGCGCCATCACTTCACTAAGGGTAGAAGTTTCTGTCTTACTCGTTCCTGTCAGATAAGTAGCATAAGGAATTCCATCCTCAGCAGTTCCATCCATATGAAGAGTGATCTTTGAAATTGTCTTCAGCGGAAGCTTACGGAAATAGCAGTCTGTATAATCCTCGTCCTCATACGTGATCCGGATGTCATAGCTTGTCACCGCATTTCCATCTGCATCCTTCTCGTCCGGCTCATAATAGTAAAGAGCCTTGTCGCCATCATTCAAAGTAAACAATCCATTGATCAGCTCTGTGCCCCAGTCATCATCGTCATCCGTAGTCGGACGAATGTAAAGTCCCTTCACAGCAGCTCCGGTACCGTTCACAAGAATCAGCCTGGAAGCTGTGGAAGTCTTATCACCAATCACATTCTTGATATCTGCATCGTCAGATTTCTGCATATCTACCAGGGAACTGTCATCACTTGAAGCTGTATCTGTATTCTCAGCAGGAGCCACGGTTACCTGGCCATCCTTGCCTGTATCTTCAGTCTTTTTTTTGCCACATCCAGCTGCTGCCAAAGCAGTGACCAAAAGTGCTGCAAGAATC
Organism: Ruminococcus sp. 1001713B170207_170306_F1; assembly: GCF_015668065.1. Lineage (NCBI taxonomy): Bacteria > Bacillati > Bacillota > Clostridia > Eubacteriales > Oscillospiraceae > Ruminococcus > Ruminococcus sp. 1001713B170207_170306_F1. Next base: position 63,801 of record NZ_JADPEX010000020.1, read on the forward strand.
ACATAACGTTTTTTCATAATCTATATTCCTCCCACAAAATGGAATTAAACTCCTCTAATATCCACTTTTTGTTCTCCATTATTATTACAGAGTATGACAGACTTGTCAACCGAACGCGGGATGATTTCATACAATTTTTAAACTTTTCGTTACTGTTCACTCCGTTCACAGTAACACGCTTCGCGATGCACAGAAATCATGCTTTGCACGATTTCGCGCCGCAACTCTCGGGTTTCTTTTCCCCATTCTCTCTGGTGCCTTCACCGGGAAGGAAGATCCTGCGTACTTCTTCTGTGAACAAAAAGAGCCAGGGACAGTTTTCTCTATCTCTGACTCAAATAGTTTTTGACAACATGTCTCAATGTTTAAAACCCGGCGTCTCTTCGCTCTTTACGCATATCCCTGCGGAGCAGAGCTGCCTCATGACGTCCTTTCTCAGCTTCTGTGTGGATAATAAGGCCGGGGATTCGGGTAGGACGCTCATCCTTATCCACAGCTACCATCACAGAAAAAGCACGGTTAACCAGGTAACGCATTCCATCCCCGCGCTCCACATAGGAATCAATTTCCACTTCCATGGAGGTATTTCCCACATAGGTCACATAGCCGATCATCACAAGGATCTCGCCCTCGTAAACGGGCTCCTTAAACTGCAGATTGTCCACAGCTGCAGTTGTGACACGGTAAGTTCCGCAATGACGCATGGCAACCACGCCGGACACCTCATCCACCCACTGCATCAGCATTCCTCCGAACAGCCTGCCGCCGGCATTTAAGTGCTGGTGCATGATCAGATGAACCTGCTCCGTTCTGGAATCCTCTACGGTTTTCATCGGACGGTTTTCTTTTATTGTTTCCTTTGCTTCCTGTGTTTTCTCTTTTATTTTCTCTTCCATAGCCAACCTCTTTTTACTATTTTCATGCTGCCTGTACAGCGAATATTAAATAAATACCATATTGACCTGTCTGACTTTTTATATGCTGCATCTTTACAGCTGATCCCCTATAAATGTTTAACAGAAATTTACGAAAGCCGGGAATTTTTCATCATAAAAATCCCCAGCTCCCATTGTTTTTAATATAAATTCTTCACCTTGAAATCACGCTCTGCTTCTCGTCTCTGATCTTTCTTAGCGATATCCTGACGTTTGTCATACAATTTCTTACCTCTTGCCATACCAATTTCCACCTTCACAAGGCTGTCCTTGAAATAGACCTTGATTGGCACAAGGGTAAGACCTTTTTCCTTCAGTTTGGCTTCCATCTTGTTGATCTCACTGCGGTGAAGGAGAAGTTTACGGATACGAAGGGGATCTTTATTGAAAATATTGCCTTTTTCGTATGGGCTGATGTTCATTCCATAGATATAAACCTCCCCATTCTGAATCCGCACAAAAGATTCCTTGACGCTGCATTTTCCCATACGCAGGGATTTTACTTCTGTTCCTGCCAGGGCAATTCCTGCCTCATACGTGTCTTCTATAAAATAATCGTGAAATGCCTTTTTATTATTTGCAATCAGTTTGATTCCTGGTTTCTTTGCCATAAGTTCCTCCCTATATGGATTTCCGCCTGCAGGCGGGCATTCAAAACAAAGGGTTGCTGTTCTAGAGCGTAGTTTCTATGCATCGCAAAGCGTGCTTTTGATCGCAGAATGAACAGTAACTTCTAATTACCACTCTTGCTCCTCTGCCAGAACAAAATCCACAGTCTTCAGCATGGTATCTGCGTCCGCAACTCTCACACGCACCTTCTGTCCCAGTGCAAACACCTTGTGTGTCACATCGCCGATCAACTCGTAAGCATCCTGATCAAAGGTGTAGTAATCATCCCTCAGTGTATTTACATGAACCAGTCCCTCTACCGTATTTGGAAGTTCCACATAGAAGCCCCAGCCAGTAACACCGGAAATGATTCCTTCAAATTCTTCCCCAATATGGTAAGACATATATTCTGCTTTTTTCAGCTTGTCAGATTCTCTCTCTGCTTCGTCCGCCCGGCGCTCACACACACTGGACTGGCGTGCCACATCTTCCAGAATCTCTTTATAATGCTCTGTTTTTCCCTCTCTTTCCAGACGTCCCCGAAGCTTATCCTTAATGATCCTGTGAATCTGAAGATCCGGATAACGACGGATTGGAGAAGTAAAATGGCAGTAATATTTCGCTGCAAGTCCAAAATGGCCGCTGCATTCTGTAGTATACTTCGCCTGTTTCATGGTTCGAAGAGTAAGGCGGCTGATCTGTGGCTCGTTTGGAAGTCCCTCAATGCTCTCCAGAATAGTCTGGATCTCCTTCGGGGTAATCTCCTGTCCATTCTTCTGCACCGGCACTCCCTGATTATGAAGAAGTGTGAGAAGGCTCTCCACTTTCTCGGGATCCGGAGTCTCATGGGTACGGTAAACAAACGGCATATCATCCCTGCAGCACTCCTCTGCCACAGTCTCATTTGCCATAAGCATGAAATCCTCAATGATCCTTGTTGCCACATTTGCCTCATATGGCTTAATGTCAATGGCTCTTCCTGCTGCATTTAAGATAATCTTGCTCTCCGGAAAATCAAAATCAATGGAGCCTCTGTGATGGCGGTTTCCACGAAGGATTTCAGAAAGCTCTTTCATCAGGAAAAACATGGGAACAAGTTTTTCATAGCGTTTCTTTGCCTCTTCGTCAGTATCCTCCAGAATGTTTTTCACATCTGTATAATTCATTCTCTCATCTACACAGATCACAGTCTCTGCAATCTTATGGGAAATCATATTTCCTTTTTTATCAATATCCATAAGACAGCTTAAAGTAAGACGATCCTGCCCCTGGTTCAGAGAACAGATTCCGTTGGAAAGCCGTACCGGGAGCATGGGAATTACACGGTCTGCCAGATATACACTGGTTCCCCGCTTCAACGCCTCACGGTCAAGGGCACTTCCTCCCTGTACATAATTGCTTACATCTGCAATGTGAACACCAAGATGATAGATGCCATTCTCCTTTGTCAAAGTAACTGCATCATCCAGATCCTTGGCGTCTTCTCCGTCAATGGTGACGGTCTGAAGATGGCGAAGATCCAGTCGGCCATCCCTGTCAGCATCCAGAACATGATCTGGTACACGGTCAGCCTGACGGATTACTTTATCCGGAAATTCGCTTGGAATGCCAAAGCTTTTTACAATGGCAAGGATATCTGTTCCAGGTGCACGGCAGCTTCCCAGATTCTCTACGATCTTCCCTTCCGGATTGCGGTTCTTGCTTCCGTAGCTGGTGATTTCCACCACTACCTTATCCCCATCCTTGATTCCCTGGGAATCTTTTCTCGGAATAAATACGTCCCTGGAAAATTTAGGATTGTCGCTTACCACAAAACCAAAGTCACGGCTGTTCTCGTAGGTTCCCACGATCTGGGTCATACCTCTTTCCAGAACTTTTACTACAATTCCCTCACGGCGTTTGCCTTCCTGCGGCTCTTTTGTGATTATAACACGAACCTTATCCTGGTGCATAGCCGTTCCGGTACAATCTTCCGGAATAAATACGTCGTTGTCTTCCCCCTCGATTTCCACGAAGCCAAAGCCCTTGGGATGACCGATGAAGGTGCCTTCCACAGATGGACTGTCCGAATATTCGTTGTACTTATCTTTTCCCCTGCCGTAACGATCGTCGGGCTTGCGGTGATCATACTTTCCAGCCTGCTTATCATTATATTTCTTATCGGAATGTTTCTCATCTTTCTTCCCGGTACGTCTCTCGGAGCTTTCTTCTGCATATTTCCCGGAACGTTTACCCGAAAACTTCTCGTCACGTTCTTCTCTTTTTCCACGCTGCTTCTCTTTCCCGCGCTTTCTTCCAGTTACTTTGGAATAACGTCCCTTGGAATCCAGGTCAGCCTTTCCCTCTGCTACCAGATCATCCAGAACACGGTACAGATCTTTCTTCTCGTCCTTTGAAAGGCGCAGAAGACCTGCAATTTCCCGGAAGCGCATAGGCTGGTACACTGGATCACCAAGAAGCTCCATCATAAATTTTTTTCGTTTGTCAAATTCTCTGTCTTTACTCAATTTTTCTCCTTCTTAATACCTGCACACGCAAGCTGCTCTATTAAAATCGCACGCACAGACTGTAATTATCACGAAACTTCTCTACCATCTTTCCATAATTTCCTATTATCAGGAAAGAATCCTGCAAAGCAGGATTTTCCGCTTACATAAAAAACACCCTTGCGATCAGATCAACAAGAGTGTTTCCCAGTTTATTCTTAGAAATTCAGGTTCAGTACAACTGCCAGTACAAAGAACAAAACTCCCATAACTGTAGTTGCCTTAACAAGACCGCCCTCCATGGAACGTCCTTTGTTCTTACCCCAGTATGTGTCTGCAGCTCCGGCGATTGCACCAAGACCCTGTGACTTACCTTCCTGCATAAGGACTACTACGGTAAGGGCAATACAATCTATAACAAAAAGAATTGTTAAAATCGTTCTTAAAATCTGCACGTGGTTACACCTCCTAATCAACTAGGAGATATTGTACCATAGCCAGCATTTGATTTCAACTCTTTTTTATCTTGAATTTGGACAAATTACGCTATCGTTTTTTTCAGGATCAGGCAAACGGATTCTCATACATCGACAGTCTGCCAAGCTGCTCATGGATTCTCAGAAGCTGATTATACTTGGCATTTCTATCTGAACGACATGGTGCACCAGTCTTGATCTGCCCCGCACCAGTTGCCACTGCAAGATCTGCAATAAAGGAATCCTCCGTTTCACCGGAGCGGTGGGAAATAACAGAGCGATAACCCGCCCGTGCAGCCAGTTCTACTGCCTCCAAAGACTCTGTCAGGGTTCCGATCTGATTTACCTTGATCAGGATTGCATTTGCTGTTCCAAGCTTTATTCCACAGGCCAGCCGTTTGATATTTGTCACAAAAAGGTCATCCCCAACCAGCTGTACACGGCTTCCAAGCCGCTCCGTCATAGCCTTCCAGCCCTCCCAGTCATCCTCCTGCAGTCCGTCCTCTATAGAAACAACCGGAAATTCATCCAACAGATTTTCGTAATAACGGATCATTTCATTGGAATCCCGGATCACTTCTTTTCCAGTCATCTTACTCTCCCCAGGAAAATAGTAACCGTCTTTTTCTCCGTCATATAATTCACTGGCTGCCGCATCAATGGCAATGCCAATATCTTTTCCCGGCTCATATCCGGCGTTCTTCACAGCCTCAAGGATCAATTCCAGAATCTCCCTGGAATCCTTCAGATCCGGTGCAAAACCACCCTCATCGCCCACTGCTGTAGACAGATTTTTCTTTTTTAAAAGGATCTTCAGTGACTGATAAATCTCCACACACATGCGGATTCCCTCTGAAAAACAGGAAGCCCCAACTGGCATGATCATAAACTCCTGAAGATCCACTGTATTGTCCGCATGCCGCCCCCCATTCAAAATATTCATCATAGGAACCGGCATTCTGTTTGCATGACAGCCGCCAATATACTGATAAAGCGGGATTCGAAGCGCCATGGCAGCTGCCCTTGCCACTGCCATTGATACGCCCAGTGTAGCATTTGCACCCAGATTGCTTTTATTATCTGTGCCATCGGTCTGAATCAGAAGTGAATCAATATAGGTCTGATCCAGTGCATTTTCTCCCAGAATTGCCTCCGTGATTTTCGTGTTTACATTATCCACTGCTTTTTGTACACTAAGACCTTTATAATTTCCTTTGTCGCCGTCTCTTAGCTCCAGTGCTTCGAATTTTCCTGTGGACGCGCCGGATGGAACCGCTGCACGGCCTGTATATCCATTGATTCCAATAACGCCTTCTCCAACTGTCACTTCTACCTCCACAGTAGGATTGCCTCTGGAATCCAGAATTTGTCTTGCGTGAATCTTCCGAATAGGCAAATACCGTAACATTTCCTTACCTCCTAAAGATTGATAACGGTAGTTTTTCCAACTATTCAGAGTTCTATGCAGGATTTCAGATTCTGTTTCTGCCTGAAGTGCTTAATGAACCTCAGAAATAGAATTAAATCCCTTATTTCTCAGACATGCCTCCACCTCACTGATATCCGGTACGTGGAGAACCATGATCGGAAGTCCGGTAGCACGGTTGAAAGACAGATACAGATAATCAATATTGATGTTGCTCTCCTGGAGACTGAGAAGCAGTTTGTTCAGATTACCAACCTCATCCTTTACCTCGATTCCAAGAACATCACTAAGCTTACAGATAAAACCAGCCTTTGTCAGCGCTTCTAACGCCTGCTCAGGTTTGGAAACAACCATACGTATAATTCCATATTCAGCACTGTCATTGGTAACAGAACCAAGGATATTAATATCCTCCTCCAGGAGGATTCCAGTCACCTTCTGCATTTTCCCTTTGATATTTTCCGCAAAAATTGATAATTGTTTCAGCATTTTCTTATTCCTTTCCATATTTTAATAACAATATTAATATTTTAATCGTAAAAGAAACTCAGATGCCGCCCGGGCAGATAATTTTCTTTCACAAAACAGACATTTCGCCTGTCGGCGACATCACTATCTATTCACTATATATATATCAGCTCTTTATTTCTCAACGGGAACCTCAATCAGTTCCTTAGGAGAATGTGCCAGATTGCGGCAGCCATCCTCCGTTACCACTACCATATCCTCAATACGAACCCCTCCGAAACCAGGTACATAAATACCCGGCTCAACAGTCTCGATCATATTGGCTTTCAGAATGGTATCGTCAGAGGGAGACAGGCGCGGACTTTCATGGATGAAAAGACCTACACTGTGACCAAGTCCGTGGCCAAAACAGTCACCGTAACCAGCCTCTGTAATAATATCTCTCGCAACCTTATCCACACTCGCTCCGCTTACACCAGCCTTTACTGCTGCAAGACCGGCCAGCTGTGCTTTTAATACAACATTGTAAATTTCTTTCTGTTTATCGCTTGCTTTTCCGAGTACAAAGGTACGTGTCATATCGGAGCAGTATCCCTTGTATTTACAGCCAAAATCACACGTAACAAAATCCCCTTCCTCCAGCTTCTTATATCCTGGGATTGCGTGAGGCATGGAAGAATTCAGACCGGAAGCGATGATCGTGTTAAAGCTTAAATCCTCTGCTCCCTCTTTTTTCATCAGATATTCCAGCTCTGCCGCAGCTTCCAGCTCTGTCATTCCTGGTTTCACGATTTTCAAAAATTCTGCAAATGCTTTGTCCCCGATTTCTTCGGCTTTTGCCAGATACTCCAGTTCTTCCTCAGTCTTAACCTGGCGAAGATCATCGATTCTGCTGCCAAGAGGTGTCCATGTCTGAACCGGCAGTTCCTTTCTGAGCTTATCAAAATCACAGCAAAGCATGGACTGATCCTCATATCCCATATGGAAATCGCCACTTACATTCTCCTTCTCCATGCACTCCTTCAGGATCGTCTGACGGTTATGCCCACGGCACTCTTCGATTACTGTGAAATCGCTCTCCTTACCGGCCTGCTCCGTATAACGGGAATCTGTGATCAGCACCTTCTGGGCTGCTGAAATATATAAAGCGCCCTCGCCGCCGCGAAAACCGCTTACATGTCGCATGTTATACGGATCTGTGATCACAAGGGCATTCAGTTTCAATTCATCAAGAATTGCATTTAACATCTTTGCTTCCTCCTCATCTTCTGTCATACAGCTTCCCAGCACTTTATCACGTTGAAAAGCCATATTCTTTATAGTTTCATCATACCACATTATACGCGGAAATATTGTCTGAATTTTTAATTCTTTTCACACATATAAACTTTTTATTTTATATAAAATAATATTTTTTCAAATTATTTGTTGACAAACGAGAAGTAATCTGTTATAGTAAGCTCATAAAACAAAAGGAACTTAAAAATAAAAACAAAAAGGAGTGAGACCACCGAAAACATAAGTTCATTACTTATAATCTAAGAAAGAGAGGTACGGACCACCAGAAGCATAACGAAACATCTTAATTTTTAACACTTTAAGAAAAGCGAGGTACAGTCCACCAAGAACGTAAGCCTTAATTCCAATTGTTTTAAACGCATAATATATTCGGAAAGAGAGGTACATTCCATTGGATATGGATCAGATTTAAGCCACCAGTAAACGTCGATGCTGGTGGCTTAATTAATGTCTGGATTTTCCTTTCATTTTCAAGCAGCTGCCTTGCCCTTATTCGCATGATTTTTCAAACACGCTCTGGCATAAACCTTTTATTTTCTCATATATCTGTAAAAAAATACCCGTGAGGTTTTCTCTTCATGAAATTTCCCATTTTTTCTTTTCCAGCACTGAAGGAAAAATTCTCTTCGCATATTTCCTCTTTTTGCTCGAAAAATCGCCCTGCGATCAAAGACTTTCTCCACTACGCCGTCGTTCCTCTTCTCTTCGCCCTGTCCTTTCTGGCTGGTTCTGCCGCCCGGGTGATCGTCCAACATTTTTCGCCCCCGGAAGCAGTCGCTACTTCATCAGACTGCGCAAGCTGGGGACTCAGTTTCCAGGAAGAAGGAAAACGTCCTGTAGGAAATGCTTCCATCCAAGAGCTTGCTTCCTATAACGCCTACTTTGCAAAGGATACCCAGGAGAAAATACTCTATCTTACTTTTGACTGTGGCTATGAAAATGGCAATACACCGCTGCTTCTTAATGCATTGAAAAAACACAATGTAAAAGCAACTTTTTTCGTTGTTGGAAATTTCATAAGAGATAATGGAGATCTGATAAAAGAAATGGTTCAGGAAGGGCACATTGTAGGAAATCATACCCTCTCTCACCCGGATATGTCCGGAATTTCTTCCCTGAATGATTTCAGGAAACAGCTGGAGGGCGTGGAAAATCTGTATAAAGAAACGACCGGAGAATCCATGACGAAATTCTACCGGCCGCCTCAAGGAATTTACAGTACAGCAAATCTGTCCATGGCAAAGGAACTGGGGTATAAAACCTTCTTCTGGAGTCTTGCCTACGTGGACTGGTATCAGGATAAACAGCCAACCAAAGAGGAAGCCTTCGATAAGCTTCTCACACGGATCCACCCAGGGGCAATTGTCCTGCTGCACAATACTTCTTCCACAAATGGACAGATTCTGGATGAACTGCTGACCAAATGGGAAGAAATGGGATATACATTTGGAACGCTCAATGATTTCTGAATTTTTGCTTTCCTGGAACAGGTTTGAAAAAGGCTTTAATTATCTATTATTTCCAAAATAAATAACCGCCTGTACTCCAGGACCAGTATGAATTCCAATAATCGGGCTCATTGGCATAATGATAACCTGAGCCTGTGGTACAGCTTCCAGGATAGCAGCTTTCTCTTTCTCAGCCTGCTCAGCAGCATCACCGTGACAGATAAATACATAAGGATGCTCCTCATTTAATCCGGAACTGATATACTTGGAAACGATCGTATTCATAGCAGCCTTGGAGCCGCGTACCTTCTCCGGGATTGCCAGAGTTCCATCCTCCACAATACGAAGAATCGGTTTGATCTTCAGCTTTCCGCCGATCCAGGCGATTGTGGGGGAAATACGTCCGCCTCGTTTCAGAAAATCAAGATCATCTACTGTAAACCAATGGCAAATATGGAGACGATTCTCCTCCAGCCATGACGTATTCTCCTCCAGGGACATTCCTTTATTCTGGTTTTCTGCTGCCAGGATCACCAGGATTCCCTGTCCTCCTGTGGCTGCAAGAGAATCCACGCAGGAGATCTTACACTCCGGGTACTCTTCCATCAGATCAGCAGCTGCAATGCGAGAGCTCTGCCATGTAGAAGTCAGTCCTCCGGAAAGGGAAATATAAAGAATATCCTTGCCCTCTTTCAAAAACGGTTCAAAACAATCAGTATATGTAGCCGGGGAAATCTGGGAAGTACTTCCGGTTCCACCTGCACGAAGCTTGTCATAAAAAGCCCTGCTGTCCCAGTTTCCCGGATTCCTGTGCGGACACTCCTCTCCGTTTAACTGGTATACCATAGGAATCAGATGAATCTGACCCTTATCTAAAATGTCTGCCGGAATATCTGCAGATGTATCTGTTATGATCACATAATCACTCATACTTGGTTCTCCTCATTTAATTGGCAATTCCTTATACCGTAATCGGTTAAGTGCTCCCATTATAGCATACTTCTTTTATGACGTGTGTGTTTTTTTACATTTTTGGTACTTTTGTAATGTTTTTCCACAGAGCATGTTGGAAAAAGCATTCCCGCGATCTGCACGCCCCACTTTGCGGTATATTTCGTCCGAATTCGTTTGCCGTAGCCCGCTACGGCGCCCTCATCCGGGCAAAATTTCCCACAAATTGTGACGCACATCTTGCAGAAAGCCTTTTTCAGATACGCTCTAACGGGCTGCAATTATTTTTTGCAGCGTCTTTTTTACTGCCGTATACTTTTTTTCCGGAACTGGAAGTTCCCGTCCTCCTGTTACAGTCATTTTAAATCTGCGGATAGAATGGACATGTGCCGGGTTTACCATGTAACTCTCGTGGCACTTCAGAAACAGGTTCCCATAACGTTTTTCCAGAGTTTTCAGGCTTTCTGTAGACTCAAACTCCTGATCCAGCGTATGGATCACCGTATGATTGCCGAGACTTTCCACATAGATCACACGGGACCAGTTCAGATAAAGAATGGACTTATCAATTCCTTTCACGTAAATCCGCTCTGATCTGGTCTCTCCTGTAAGGACAAACTTACGATAATTCTCATCATAATGTACCGGATAAATGCCATCCCTCTCATCATACTGAATTGCATTTGAAATAAAGATCACACGTATCTTCGGCACACCTTTTTGCTCCACCCAGGTAAACTGCATACGCTGATTTACCCGGCTTGCACTGTTGTCCGGCCAGATCGTATCTACCAGCATAAAAGTCATGATCTCTGCCACCGTACTGCTTGTAGTGGCAAGCGGCAGCACCGTCAGATTATTCAGAGAAAACTTCAGTTCGTGTTTCTCAGCGTGAAAAGCATCTACCAGATTTTTTCTTCCGCGGATCACCTGCTTGTCTGCAGGTCCTATCCAAAGAACATCCTCATGACAAGAGTTCAAAAAAGGCTCTATCTCATTGTTATAATATAAATTCAAAAGCTCTGCTGTCCGGTCTCCAATTTTCTGTATGTTCATCTTCTGTCGCTCCTATTTATGCTGGTAATAAAAAACTGCCACCTGTGTACGGTCACGCAGCTGCAGTTTTTCCAGGATCATGCTCAGATAATTCCGCACGGTTCCTTCGCTTAAGAAAAGCTCTGCCGCAATTTCTTTATTGCTGTACCCATTTGCGATCAGCTCTATCATCTCAAATTCTCTCTCATTAATGTCATATTTTCCATAATCAAACTTCTTTTCTCCCTGCAAAAGGTCTGGAATCCTGGAAACTATTTCTGTCCCAAATACTGTCTGCCCACAGTAAACCGCCCGAAGTGCAGGCAGAATACTGCCATAATCCTGTTTCAGAAGATATCCCTTTGCACCAAGACGCAGGGCTTTTACTATGTATTCGTCATCGGAAAAAGTGGTAAGAAGCAGAATATTTGCCTTTGGATACCTGGACAAAATACTCCGGGATGCTTCCAGACCGTCCATTTTCTCCATTCGAATATCCATAAGGAGCACATCCGGCTCATACCTTTCATAAAGCTCACAGGCCTCTTTTCCGTCTGCTCCAGTCGCTAACACTTCCACATCCTCATTCACTTCCAGAATGGTTTTCAAAGCACCCGCCACCAGGCAGTCATCGTCTACAATTATTATTTTCATTTCTTACTCCTGCTTTTCTTTCATTTCCGGAACACATTCAAAAAATATTTTTCATAATCTGTATACCCGCTTTACTGTATCTTTATCGGAATCCACCTCAACCACATTTGGGTATTGTAATAAAAATCCGGAATCCCTTATCCGTAAAAATCTGTATGGTTCCACCCAGGGCATTTACCCTTTCTTTCATATTTACAATTCCAATACCGGATTTTTCCGGATCATAAAAAGCATCTGTCCCATTATCCTCTATACAAAGCTGGTACAGTCCCGGATGCTCCCGAAGGATCAGCTGCACCTTCGTGGCGTTGCTGTGCTTCATAATATTTGCGAAGGCCTCTTTGGTAATACTGATAAAACAGTATTTCACTTCCCTTGGAACCTCTCTTGTCATATCATAAACCATCTGCACCGAACAAAATGTAAACTCATGAACCAGGCTCTTTTCCACTTCTTCTAAATTTACTGCTTCATCGTGAAGGTCATGGACACTATTTCTGATGCTGTTCATGGCATGGTTCAGGGAATCCTCCAGATTTTTCAGTATGGCGGTCATCCCGGGATCTTTATTTATGGTCTTTGCAGCCCCTACCATAAGGATTGAACGTGAAAGTACATGTCCCACATTATCGTGGATTTCCCTGGCGATCCGGTTTCGTTCCTTTAAGGTAGCATTATAGATCTCATAATCCTGTTTTTCCTGCAAAGCTTTATTTTTCTGAGACAAAAGCAGGTTTCGCTCCTTAGAATCATCCTGGGTCCTTCGCAGCTTCTCTTCCAGAATCTGACTCTTTGCGGTATTTCTCTCCATAAAAAACGCCAGTAAAAATCCAAATACACCGGTCATTGCAAAAAGGCCCATGTTTTCCCTGCTTTCAGGTATTTTCCAGAGAAAAAACATCACTGCTACTGCTGCCAGCCCCCTCATTTTTTCATGAAAAAGCAGATAAAAAAGACATGGATAAAAGATAAAGATCTCTGGAACAGCCAGTCCCAGAAATCCGAACAAAATGCAAAGGATTAGCCTCAATGCCTTCTTTCTCACCGCATATCCGCAACAGATCACACTTACACAGCTCAAAAAAGCGATCAGAAAACCCGCCCCTGGCGGCAGAAAAAAAAGTGACAGAAAGCTATAAAATACCAGCAATCCACAGTCCAAAAAGTATCCCACTCTGTCACCTTCTTTCTCATTTTTCCCAACTACTGCTGTTCACTCCGTAACCGGTAATTTTCAAATATTTAACCTGTTTTTTTACATATATGCCTTACAGACATTTCCCTTATTATAGTATAACTGACCTTGCGCTGTAAAGAAGGTTCTGCGCTTTATAACATTACGGTTTACTGATAATGTTCCGCGAGATGTTTTTGTGAATGGAACGAACTGTAATTTTATGACATTTGTCATGTGAAGACCGTGACATCTGACACTTGGCGATTTTCCCTCATTCCTTTATACTAGAGTGTACTTGAAAAAGCATTCCTGCAATCTGCATGCTCCACTTTGCCGGTATATTTCGCCCAAATTCAGTTGCCGTAGCCCGCTACGGCGTCCTCATCCGGGCAAAATCTCCCACAAATTGTGACGTACATCTTGCCGAAAGCCTTTTTCAAACACGCTCCAAATTTATGATACAGCTACTATACGGGGAAAATCCGAAGGAGGAAAATCGTGTCCACAAATATTGTTCAAATAGAAAATCTGGTAAAAAGATATGGGAACCTGGTGGCACTTGATCACCTGAACCTTAGTATTTCGGAAGGAGAGGTTTTTGGTCTTCTTGGTCCCAACGGCTCTGGAAAAACTACTGCTATCAATTGTATGCTTTCTCTTCTCAAATACGACAAAGGCAGCATTCATATTTTCGGAGAAGAAATGCGTCCTGACAATTACAAAGTAAAACAGCAGATTGGAATCGTGCTGCAGAATGTGGCTGTTTTTGACGAACTGACTGTCTATGAAAACATTGATTATTTCTGTGGGCTTTATGTCCCGGATAAGAGGAAAAGAAAAGAACTGGTGGAAGAAGCCATTACCTTTACCGATCTTAACGATTACCGGAAAATGCGTCCAAAGAAGCTCTCAGGCGGTCTTCTCCGCCGACTGAATATTGCCTGCGGAATTGCTCATAAGCCTCGTCTGATCATTATGGATGAGCCAACGGTAGCCGTTGATCCCCAGAGCCGGAACAAAATCCTGGAAGGCATTCAGAAGCTGAATGAACAGGGTTCCACCATCATTTACACTTCCCATTATATGGAAGAAGTGGAGCAGATCTGTACACGGATCGCAATTATGGATCACGGTCATGTAATTGCCTCCGGCACCAAAGAGGAGCTGAAAAAAATGATCAAAACCGGCGAGACCATTACTATTGAGGCCATTCCTCTTACCTCGGAGAATCTGGCTGACATCCGGGCTCTTCCACACGTATTTGACCTGCATTACGAGGAACAGATTCTCACTGTACGGTGCACAGGTGCCCGTCACAACCTGATCCGGCTTCTCAATTACCTGCAGAGCCAGGATATTTCCTTTGGTCAGGTTTCCTCTGAGCTGCCTACTTTAAATGACGTATTTCTGGAAATCACAGGGAAACAGCTGCGAGATTAAGGAGGACTACCATGCTGCATTTGATCAAATATAACCTTCTGGTAAAGCTGAAAAACTTTGCAACCACTTTCTGGCCTCTTATTTTTCCAATTCTTCTTGGAACTATGTTCTATTTTGCTTTTGGAAATATTGATGATGCTGATTTCGAGACTGTACAGGTTGGAATTGTAAAAGAGGACGGCGCTGACACGTTGTTTCTTATGTTTCTGGATCAAATTGAAAACAACGGAAATCATCTGATTGCTGCTCAGGAATTATCTGAATCTGCTGCACTTACCAAACTGGAAAATGAAGAAATTTCCGGTATTTATCAGGTGGGAAGCTCCCCTTCCCTTACAGTAGCTTCCAACGGAATCCCCCAGAGCATCCTTCAGTCCATTTTGTCCGGCTACGAAACCGGAAAAAGTACCATCCGCAATATAGTCCGCACACATCCATCCGGTCTGTGGGACGGAATCCAGCAGATGTTAAATCAGCAGGAAACACTTACTGAAGTTTCACTTGGCGGACAGACTATTAACGGAAGTGCACAGTTTTTCTATGCATTGATTGCAATGACCTGCCTCTATGGCTGTTTTATCGGATTTGGCTCTGCCATAACTCTTCAAGCCAATCTCACAGCACTTGCCGCACGACGCTGCGTCACTCCAACGCATAAACTGAAGCTGATTCTTTCAGAGCAGATTGCTTCTTTTTTGCTTGGCTATTTCGATGTAATCGTGTTGCTGATCTATCTTCGCTATATTTTAAAGCTGGATTTTCAGGGAAAAATCGGACCCATGCTGCTTATTTCTTTTTTCGGATCCCTGATCGGGGTTTCTATTGGAATTTTTGTAGGTAGTCTTGGAAAAATGAAAGAAGGGGGAAAGATTGGTATTATTCTTGGTTTTTCCATGGTCTGCAGCTTTTTATCAGGACTTATGAACAATACCATGAAGGATCTGATAGAAAAAAATATGCCTGTTATTAACCGGATCAATCCAGCAGCACTTATTTCTGATGCTTTTTACTGCATCAATGTGTATGACGATATGAGCCGCTATTACCGCAACCTGTTCACTCTTGCAGTGATGAGCATAACATTAGTGACTGCTTCATTTTTACTGATCCGGAGGGAAAGCTATGATAGTATTTAAATGTTACATGAAAATTTTAAGACAGAATGTGACGCTGGTCATTATATATCTTGGTATTTTCTTTTCTGTGGCTCTTGTCATGCAGATGGCCGCTGGAAAAAGTGAAGACAGCCTTTATGCAAATACCAGCATTGATATTGGAGTGGTAAAGGAAGATCAAGGCGTTCTGGCTCAGGGATTTGTGGATTATCTTAACACGATTCACAATGTAATTCCTATGAAAAATAATCCGGAAGTACTTCAGGAAAATCTCTTTTACCGTAATGTGGAATATATTGTGCAGATTCCAGCTGACTTTTACGAGGCTTGCATTCAAGGAAATCAGCCACTGAAGGTCACCAAGGTTCCAGGATCCTACAGCTCCTATTATGTTGACCAGCAGATCAGCAGTTATATCAGTACCATCCGGACTTATGTTGCTGCCGGTTTTTCCCAGGAGGAAGCCGTTCAGGCAGTAAAAACCGAAGTTCATAAACCGGTCACCAAGATTTCCTCTGATTCTGCAAGCAGTGATCTGGTTCCTTACACTTATTATTTTCGTTATATTCCTTATCTTTTTCTGGGAGCTCTTTGCTATACCATGGGATATATTCTTATGGCTTTCAAAAAGGGAGATATTCAGAAACGGATGGAAGCTTCCGCTATTTCAGTGAGACATCAATCCCTGGAGGGATTGCTGGCAATGGGAGTGATCGGTGCCATTCTGTGGCTTCTTGGTATCCTGGGTGTTGTGCTGATGTATGGTAATACCTTTTTGAATTCTGAACTTTGTGGCTATTATATTGCAAATACGTTGCTTATGTTAGTAGTTTCACTGTCACTCTCTTACCTGATTGGAATGTTTATTCCAAACAGCAATATTTTAAGCGGCGTAGCCAATATTGTTTCTCTTTCCATGTGCTTCCTCTGTGGCGTCTTCGTCCCTATGGATGTGATGGACAAATCGGTTCTGAAAGTCGCCCAGTTTCTGCCAGTATACTGGTATGAACAGGTAAATGAAATTCTAAGCCGGCATCATTCCCTGACACCGGAGCTTCTTGGAAAGGTACGGATCAGTATGGGAATTGAGGTGTTGTTTGCCGCCATGTTTGTGTGTTTGATATTGGTGGTTTCAAGATATAGAAAAGAGGGGTAATACCCCTCTTTTTCCTATACCTTGATATTTATTTTTCAAATATGAACATTGCCACTTCATTAATTTCTCTATTTGCCGCAACGATAATATCTTTTCCTTCTTTATTCATAAAATGAAGAATATTTGCTGCTCCAGTGTTTTCCTCAATAATCTCTGTCTGGTATTCCCCAGCTTCCCATGAAACAGCAATGGTTTTGCGATTTCCTCTGCGATTTCCTACTACAAATCTCTTTTTTCCACAAAGAGTGCCTGCCCAAATTGCATGAAGCATCTCCAGTTTTTCTGGATATTCCCAGCATTTTTCGTATTTACCATGGTCATTTATGCGGTATATGCTAAGCACATCTCCATGGAATTTTTCAATAATTCCAAGTTCCAGCTTTCCGTCTGAATCAAAATCACAAATGACAGCATCAGAAGCCGGTACATCCAGCAACTGCTTTATCTCCCACTGTTCAGCTGGACTCTCAGGCGGAGTAAACAGGAAAACACCCTCGTCGCAGGTGACCAGCACACACTCAACACCATCAATGGTAGTTGCGCAATAGCCATGGTTTTTCAGCATTCCATCTTTCAGCTTTACAAGCTTAAGTTGGTTATTCTCGTCGAAATCATCCAGATTTTCCGGAAGAACAGCCGCATAAACTCCACCTGGGAATCTCCAGTCATCCTTATACTCATGTCCTGACTTCAAGCAGCATATAATAAGATAATGGATTCCATTTCTTTTCAGAATACCGAAACGATGTACAAAAGGTGCATCCACCAGCGTCCTCACATCCCATTTTCCTTCCTCGTCCGGTGTACATATGATAATCCTTGCATTTTTTGAATCATTTGGAGAGTAGAATTCATGAGTAGCAAGAAACTGTCCATCATGTTCAGGTACCTGCTGCATTGTCATTACTCCACCCGGACCAGCCCATGGCTCTGCAATTTTCGTGCCAGCTTCATCAAAAAGATAACATGGATCATGTTTCTCAGCAGCAACCAAGAAACAGTGCTTTCCTTTATATGTCAACTCTGCCAGTGAATAACACAGATTCAAATCAGAAATTACTTTCTTTTGATACTTCATATAATCTTCCTATCCTCCATCTCACTCTGTTTATCCAAGATACACCGCATACTCTGGTTTGCAAAGCATATGGCTTCCTTCCAATCATCCTGTCCCACATCCCATAATTCTGTAACATAACGACGGATTCCCATATTCCACGCCATATGTATAATTGCTTCAAAATCAACGTGGCCTGTCAAAAATGGAACTTCACGGAATACTCCCGGTCTTGTTTCTTTCAGATGAAGAGCGATCATATTGCCTTTACCAAGCAGCATATCCTCACATACATCCTGTTGAAGTTTTACCCCTGCATTAGTGATATTTCCGGCATCCGGGTATACCTTCAGATAACTTGAATCTACCAGTCTTACATACTTCATGGCTTTTCCCACTGTATTCATGAAATCATTCTCCATGGTCTCAAAGCCAATAAGCACCCCTTCTTTTTCCGTTATCTCAGCAGCTTTTTTTATATTTTCCAAAAAAAACTGCTTGGTCTGGATGGTAGATTCCCCATAATAAATATCATAGCCTGGGATCATAACTGTGCGGATGCCCAAATCCGCAGCCAAGTGAATAGAGCCCTCAAGGATCTCCATTCCCTTCTCACGAATCTTTTTATCTGGGTCTCCAAGTGCGTATTTCGTCAATGCACTTACACTCATAGAACGGATTGGAAGCTTTGTCTCATACATAAGTTCAAGGAGTTCAAATCTCTCCTCACGGCTCATATAGATCCGTGCAATACGCTCATCTGATGCATCCACACAAAGCTCCAGATAATCATATCCACATTCCTTTGCGCATAATAGCTTTTCTTTCCATGAAAGGCTGTTTCTGATTGCCTTTTCATAGAGACCAATTTCATATTCTTTCATTACAGTACCTCTTACAGACAGCTTCTATAAGGAATATTCTGAGGAGCCTCAAAGCAATCCTCAAAGCCTCTTCTATGATGATAATAAATCTTGTCTTTGTCAGCTGGATAAGTATATTTGCCGCCTACCTGCCAGAAGAACGGATGGAATTTATACTCATTTCTATCTTTCTTGAAATCATAAAGCAGCTTGATCTCTTCGCAGTCTGCCTGGAAGTTTGTCCATACATCCCAGTGGATCGGAATTACAACTTTGCACTGGAGATTCTCAGCCATACGAAGAATATCTGTGGAGGTCATCTTATCTTGCATACCGATCGGATTCTCGCCGAAGGAACCAAATGCCACATCTACATCATAATCTTTTCCATGCTTTGCGAAATAGATGGAAAAATGAGAATCTCCGCTGTGATAGATGTTTCCGCCTGGTGTTTTGATCAGATAGTTTACTGCTTTCTCATCCATATCTGTAGGGCATTTTCCAGTAAGCTCTTCTCTATCCGGACCAGTGGAATCCGTAGTTACGATACAGGTTCTGTCAAAGGAATCTAGTGCAGTGATCTCAAGGTCTTTGATCTTGATCACATCACCTGGTTTTACTACAATGCAACGTTCCTCCGGAACGCCCCATTTTTTCCATAATTCAACGGATTTCTCAGGTCCGATGAATGGAACCGGAATTTCTTCGCCTTTTTCATTTGTGGTAGTCATATTACTCTTAATTACATGTGCTGCCCACTCAGCAGACATATGATCCTGGTGATAATGTGTTGCAAGAACTGCATCTACTTTCTTAAAAGCAAATGGATCAATAACAAACGGAACATTCCTTAAGTTTGGTTGCATAGCTCTTGCACCACACATATTTGCCATCTGATGTCCTACTTTCATTTTTCCATCCCCATGTGTGCGTTTTCCATTTCCACACCAAAGGTCAATTGTGATATTGGTATCTTCCGGAGTCTTCATCCAGATACCGGTACATCCAAGCCACCACATTGCCACATTGCCGGGTTTTACTACTTCGTTTTCAATATCTTCTACCAGCCAGGTTCCCCATTCCGGAAATGTACTCTCGATCCAACTCTGTCTTGTAATCTCATCAATTTTACTCATTTCCTCTTCCTCCCGTTAATACAACTTTTTATACAATTGTTTCATTTCTTTTTTCAATTCAATATAATTTCTATGCATTTCCATATTTACAGAATAATTTTCTTTTTCTGTATACTGCAAAATCTGTTCAAAAGCTTTATCCAATGACTCACATAGCCCCATAC
The DNA here is from genome assembly GCF_015668065.1 of Ruminococcus sp. 1001713B170207_170306_F1. NCBI lineage: Bacteria > Bacillati > Bacillota > Clostridia > Eubacteriales > Oscillospiraceae > Ruminococcus > Ruminococcus sp. 1001713B170207_170306_F1. The sequence continues at coordinate 83,696 of NZ_JADPEX010000020.1, forward strand.
TCACAGCACCAATCATAAATGCCCCATTTGCCGTAGCTTCTGTATCTTTTAGACGCGACAATGGTATTCCATAAACATCTGCCTGCATTTGATTCATAATTCTGCTGTTTGCCAGACCACCACTGATACTTGCCTGTGTAATATCCACATATTTGCGAAGGTTATCCATATTATTATCAATCTCCACAAAAATCCCTTCTAACAAAGCTTTTAGTATATCTTCTCTGTCATGTCCAAGATTTATCTTATGAAAGGTAGCATTTGCGGTTGCATTCCAGTCTGGGGTGCCTCTTCCCTGAAAATAAGGAAGTACCATACAGGAACTCCTCCTGCTATACTTTTTACTCAAGGCAAAGTTTATTGCATCATAGTCCGGCTTTTTCCAGTCATAAAAATTTCTGATATACCAGTCAAAAGCAGAACAACAGGTCAGTACGCTACATTCTAAAATATATTTTTCTTTGACAGCAGAATAGTTGCAGATAATATCTTCTGACAAATACTCTGGAACCGAATCCACAGTTGCAATTAGATATGCACCTGTACCAGTTGTCACTGAACAACTTCCGCTTTTAAATACACCATGTCCAACAGCGCCACACTGTTGGTCACCGCCGGCACTAATTACTGGAATACCTTCTTTAATCCCTGTAAGATTGGCAAACTCTCTCTGGATATATCCGCATATCTCGCCTGGCATATGCAGTTCACAAAGTTGTTCTTTATCTATGCCAAACAGATCCAGCAAATCTTCATCCCATTGACAAGTTCTGATATTCATAAGATTCGACCTACTTCCATAGGTGTAATCAGTAACATATTTTCCTGTCATCAAGTGGATTAAATATTCCGGTATGTTTACAAATCTTGAAGTTTTTTTGTATTTCTCCGGGTATTCTGATTTGAACCAGCTCATTTTTCCACCTGAAAAAACACAATTCACTTTCGCCCCGCTCAGTTCTATAATACGCTTATTCTCCACTTCCAGCCTTTTGCAGATTTCCTTATTTCTGGTATCCTGCCACATGATTGCTGAATGAACAGGCTTTCCATCTTTATCTAAAGGTATGATAGATGAGCGCTGTGAGGTGATAACAACAGCACCTATTTCAGCTCCATCAACTTCCAGGCCTTTTGCGTATGTGTCTACAATTGAGACCAACGCCTTTTCAAAATCATGAGGTTCCTGCTCTACGCCACCATCAGCGTGATATGTAGGTTGATACTTAACCTGTTTCACATATAGCTTCTTTCCATCTTTACGGTACAAAATCCCCCGCATGCTGGATGTACCAATATCAATTACCAGAATATTCATTCCGATAACCATCCCCTCTCTTTAAAGTTTTCACTTTATCACGCTTATTCCGTCATCCCAGTACAGTTGGTACTGTTCCTGCTCTGCCTCGAAAGTAATATACTTCATCTTTTCTATATCAATATCATCTGTGCTTTCCAATTTGCCTTCTGCAAGAGGCAGCACATGTCCTGGTCGAAGGAATACCAACACTTCCTGAAGGTCTGCCTTAACGAAATGATCACCTTTTTCCAGGATTTCCTCATCATAATCATCTGCGCTTCTAAAACGAAGCAATTTCATTTTTTCTGGCAAATAAACAAATCGTCCAATTGCATTCTGCTTATAAATTGGCGCGATCATAATGCTTTCCCCCACCAGGATTTGATCTTCTACATGTACAGCTCTCTCATCATCTGGATATGCAAATGCAAGTGGAATGAAATTCATATCGTTTTCAAGCGCTGCTTTCATAAACTCCGAATACAGATAAGGGATCAAAGCATAGCGAAGTGCAACAAGGTTTCGAAAAGCTTGCACATGTTCATATCTATAAAACTCCTGTCTTCTTGTTCCCTTGGCCGAATGATTTCTGAACAGCGGCGTAAACATTCCAAGTTCTGTCCATCGAAGGAGCAGATCCTCTGTGGCATCAGCCCTGAATCCTCCTACATCAGCTCCACAATACAAAAAGCCACACATGTTTAGGCCTGTTAATTGTTGGAGATTCAATAATATATGTCCCCATCTGGAACGGTTATCCCCTGTCCACACTCCACCATAGCGGTGCATTCCCACGAAAGAAGATCTGGAAAACATCAGAATACGTCTATCGGGTACAAGACGTTCAAAAGCTTCTCCAGCTGCCCGTGTCATATTATAGCCATACAGGTTATGAACCTTATCATGACGAATCATTTTTCCATTAACCTCATGATAAAAACGTTTAAAGTCATCTGTACTTAAAGCAATGGAATCCAGTAGTGCTTTAAATTCAAAAAAGGTATTAATATCAAGATTCTGATTCTCATATTCATGAATTTTTTCGAATACTTCTTTAAGATGATCCTCTGTATAAAAAATAGCAGGTTCATTCATATCATTCCAGAAGCCATCAATTCCCTGCTCCAGCAATACCTGATACCAATTACCAAACCATTCTCTTACTTCTGGTTTCATAAAATCTGGAAAATAAGCTTTTCCTGGCCATACAGCACCAACTAAATACTCTCCGTTTTCTTTTCTGCAAAAATAACCTTTTTCAACGCCTTCTCTGCATACCTCGTAATTTTCATCCTTTTTCACACCAGCATCAATAATTGGAACTAAATGGATATGCTCTTCCTGCATCTCATTTACAAAATCCGAAAAATTCGGAAAACGTTCTTTGTTTACTGTAAAATCCTTATATTCTTCCATATAGTCAATGTCCAGATACACACTGTCTATTGGAAAACCTGCTTTCTTGTATGATTTTATCAGTGTACGGATTTCGTCCTCGTCCATATAACTAAAGCGGCTCTGTCCATATCCAAAGGCCCATCTCGGCGGAATATAGCTTCTTCCTGTTAATTCTCGAAATTCCCGAATTACCTCCTGCGGACTTCTGCCTTCCTTGTAGTACAGGTCTGCATCAAACTCTTCAAAGCGAAGAATAATCTGATTCAACTTTGTATAACCAATATCAAACTCTACTACTCCCGGAGTATCAACATAGATTCCTATACTTTTACCAGCTGATATAATCACAAAAAAATTGTGGGAAGAATATAATGAATTTTTCTCTTCCTCATGAAAGGTCTCATCTGCATTATTGCTGATATATCGCCATCCACGTTTATTCATTCCACGAACAGTCTCTCCCAAACCATACACCAGATCCTTTTCTCCTAAACAGTATGACATAGACCTTTGCTGTCTGTTATAACCCCATCCAGGCATCTTCCCATCTGTCACCTCGAGTTTCTGCACTACAGATTCAGTTTTTATACTCGGATTACCAATCTGGTATCGTATATACATAAGTTCGCTCCTCATTTCTCTTAAATTTCTGTTTCACAAGCCAAACGATATATTCTTCCAACTAACACACTGACATCATCTGATACCTTAACTGAGTTTTCCACAGAATCCTCTCTTCCCGGAAAAATTCTGGCAGACATTGTTAAGCGATCATCATAAAAAATTTCAATTGATGAATGGTCTACAAAAATCCTTAACTGAACTGAACGTTCCTCATAAACAATCGGTGCATGAATATCTTCTTTAGTGATATCAGAATAAACAGTGGAGTGGGAGCGATCCAGAAACAGATCGTTTTTACCGTAATCCAGAGTAAGAACTGTCCTCTCCTCTCCATCTGGGCTGGCCTGCAAGACAATCTGCAATACTGATTTTTCACTTGGACGATAGGATAATTCTATTTCAATCTGCTGCCCTTTTACATCCATCTTTTCTTGTTTTGCATATGCTCCCAAGCATTCTTTTCTCAACATATAGCATTCATGCGCTGGCTGAATCAGCAATTCATTTTCCTGTAAAAACACTACTCGCGGAATAGACTGCATGCCAGCCCAGCCTCTTGGACGCTTAGACTCCAATCGATCACCTTCAAACAAACATCCAAACACCACATAACGCCTTAAAGGATCATTCATATAAACATTTGGTGCATAAAATCCTTTTTTTCCAACACTGTAATCGAAAATACCTTCTTTCTCTGTAATAAACTTCATGTTCTTCCTGTCAATGCTGCCAATTACATAATGTACTGCTTCCATAGGAGAGTACAAAAGAACATATTTATCACCAAAACGCATAATGTTCGGGCATTCGATCAGCTCATATTTCTCAGATTGATAAAACAGAGAACAAAACTTCCAGGACTCCAAGTCATTTGATTGATATAATGCAATACAACCCTTTTTCTTATGAGTTCCACTAAGAAGCATATACCAGGTTTCATCTTCTTTCCACACAAATGGATCTCGCCACATTGTGATAGTTAGCTTACCATTTATTTTCTGATTCAGTGCAGGTTTTCCGCATTTTTCCCATTTCTGAAGATCTTCTTCTGTGCATCTTGCAGACCATTGCTGGGCACCAGTCTGCGGACCTCTCTCATCTTTTCCTATACTTGTATAAAAAATCCTGACCTCGTCACCACGATCCACAGCACACCCTGAATAACAATGCACTTCTCCTGCTTCTGTTGAAGGTGCTATTGCGATAGGGCACATTTCCCAATGAATCAAATCTTTTGATTTCGCATGTCCCCAGTGAATGTCTCCCCAGACATCAGAATTGGGATTATACTGAAAAAACAAATGATACCATCCATTTTTGAAAATCGGTCCATTAGGATCATTCATCCAGTTTATCGAAGGACGGAAATGATATCCTGGGTAATATCTGTCTTCTGTCATTGTCTCACTCCCTTTCCCCTGATAGATCACTTATAACCAGATTATCAGCCATACAGGTACCCCGGTCTATGAGGAATCCGCATCCACCTTCTTTAAAAGTCTGATCACTTGCATGGATTACTTCTACACCATCCACAAAACCCTTGATTACATCACCTTTTACCCATAGCTTCATACGATAATCTTTATCCAGTTCATATTCAAATGCACATCGTGCCAAAACCTTTTCCTGGGTACCATTTCTCATAATGAGATGTAACTCATTTTCATTTTGAAGAACCATTCCATAATATCTACGAAGTCCCCGAACACGGGCAATGATTCCACAACAATCATGGATTCCAGGTGTAAGTGTACATTCCACAGAATAGTCCTTCCATGCTTCTGTACCAATCATAGCTAGGCCGTTTTCTTCTGTATGGGACACTGTAAAAGTTCGCTTTGCATCAAATGAAAACTGCTCTGCTGATGATGTGAACGCCCTAATCTGCATATTTGGTGTTCCCAGATCATAGTTTCTGAGAGAACCACTAATCTGCAGTTTTTCTGGTGCACCATCCCAATCTATACTTTTTAACACAAGCTCACCAATTCCTGTTTCTGCCTGTGCTGTAATACCAATTCTTTTAATCATCAGTCCGCTATTTTCAGGAATTTTCCAGAAGAATGATTTTTTCCCTTTCACAGTTCTTTTCTCTCCGAAAACGATCTGTTCTTGATCACTATAATCATAAAAAATCACATAAGGCCTTACTAACACTGATGTATTTAATGCCTCACACACATATTCTACTGTTTGTGTGGAATATAAAATTGGACTTCCAATCAGCTGGTAACCACCTGAAATATCTGCAATATCCCACATAGTCAAAGTAGACACTGCCTTTTCTTCTTTTTCATTTACAGGTATAACCAAACCATTTTCAAATGGAATCGATTCATTCTGATTTCTAATCCGATTTTTTTGCTGCTTCCAGTTCCTATCCCACTCAAACCCCTGAACAGATCCTGGCATAGAAAAAGAAAATCTTGGGTTCTTTTGCCATGTAGTATCATTATATATACGATCATGCTGTTTTAATATACGTTCCGTTTCTCTCACTGCATCGGTTACACATCCACCTCCATTTGCCGAAATATTATAAAAGCGATCTGCAACTGGTGTCCTGAAATCGAAATCCTCACGCATGGAATCAATTCCCAAACGGATTCCATTCAAACAGCCCAAGTTTGCTCCGTTACAGTCTGTATCCCAGCCAGATGATACGCAAATCCTCATTGCCTCTCTGAAGCTGTCACCGCCTAAAATCAGGGATGCAAGGATCAAAGCAAGATTTGGTATTACATGGCAATTACCAGGGAAAAAGCGATAGCTGTAATTCTCTTCCAGCCAATCTCTTACGGTTCGAAAATCTTTTGTTTTTTCTGTTTCATTTCGAACAGAATCTACTATTTTAAGAAGTCTTGTATCTTTTGAAAAGCCAGTTCCTATATCTATAAGCTTATATAAATCTCTTTCACCAAAAGCCATGGCTTCCATGGCAGCGATCAGACAGGCTGACTCCACTGCAATTCCATCATGGCTTACAGATGCACATTGTTTCACAAGATATCTTGCTTTTTCAGGATCCTTTGGACACATCATAGGATAAGCGTCCATAAAGATCTGTGCACCAATCTGTTCTGCTACACTTTGTCCATTTGTTTCAATTGCACCGCTCTTTGGTGCCAGAATTCCCGATTTCAGCCGAAGATATGCTGTATGCTCCGTGGAACGGCCTAATCCCCCCCACCAGAAAATGGTTTTATTTTCAATAATATAATCCATCCAGGTTCTTCCAAAATCTTCTGATTTTAGCTGCGCTGGATTACCCTGAAAATCTTCAGCTGCATTAAGAAACGTGAATGTTCCAGCAAGATCATCATCCCCAACATGAAGAGGTACGCCAACCTCCTGGTTCACATAATGATCCACCATATCAAATTTTTCACGTATTTTTTCATATGGCCAACCCTCAATGGGCCGGCCATAAAATACCCCAATTATTTTTCCAGATACACCGGCATATACCTTTTCTGTGTATTCCTTCGCATTTTTCATAGTTTTATCCCTTTATACCACTTGCAGCAACGCCTTCAACAAAGTACTTCTGGAAGAACAGATACAAAAGCAATACTGGAAGAATCGTAACACATGCCATTGCCATAAGTGGTCCAATGTCCATTGTCGCACCTTGCTCACCTTTGAAAGCATTTAAGCCAAGGGCGATTGTAAATGTGGCAGGTTTTCCCAGATAGATTAACGGACCCATATAATCGTTCCAACAGAATACCAGCTGGTTGATGGCAGCTACCAGAAGTGCAGGCTTCGCATTCGGCAGATAAATGCTTCTAAAAATACGGAACCATCCAGCACCGTCAAGCTGGGCAGATTCCCCCAGCTCATTTGGGAGTCCTGCAAAGAACTGTCTTAAAAGAAAAATGTTGTATGTACTTGCTCCAAAGAATGCAGGCAAAACCAAAGGAGTGATGGTATTCAGCCAGTGGAGCTTGCTGTAGAAGTTATACATTGGAATCAATGTAACAGTTGTTGGTACCATCATAGTTGAAAGTACTACCATAAATAAAATGTTCTTTCCCTTAGCCTGAAATTTTGCAAAACCAAAGGCTGCAAGGGAGCAGCTTGTTAAAGTACCTGCTACACACAAAACTGCTATTTTTACTGTATTTAAAATATAGGTAAGGAATCTTCCACCTTTCCATCCATCTGCATATGCGCGGAAGGTAATTGGAAGATCAAATAATTTTTTGAAATCTGTAAGCTGCTCTGCTGATTTTAAGGACTGTGCAAACATCCAGACAACTGGAAGCAAAAACACTAATGCCAGTAATATTAAAATTATTTCTGTGATTACATTGCCCGCTAACTCTTTTTTATGTTTTCCCATTACTTGACATCCTCCCGATAGAATACCCAGGCATTTGATGTTTTCATGATCACCATAGTAATAATAATGATTATGACAAATAATACCCATGCCAGTGAAGACGCATATCCAAATTTTCCATATGAAAATGCGGTGTTATACAGATACAGACCATATACGTAAGTAGACTGTGCCGGACCTCCCTGTGTCATAACATAAGGCTGTGTAAAGATCTGCAAACCTTTGATAATCGCCATCAGTACGTTAAAAAATACAACAGGGCTGATCATCGGGAATGTTATTTTGAAGAATTTCTGAACTGCAGTTGCTCCATCCAGATTTGCTGCCTCATAGAAATCTCTTGGAACATCCTGCAGACCTGCAAGTACAATAGTCATTGCAGTACCAATATTGAACATTTCCATAAAGATGATGGAACCCATTGCTGTGGATGTGTTTCCAAGCCAGTTTGTTCCTTCTAATCCAATACGGTTCAGAAGTACATTGAAGTATCCGTTTGTTCCATTAAACAGATAAGTCCATGTAATATACATTGCAACTCCTGTACAGATAGTCGGCAGGTAAAAGATTCCTCGAAAGACCTTGCTTCCCGGTAAATCTCTGTTCAACAGTACTGCCAGGAGAATAGAAAATGCCGTATTCAAAGGCACAGACACGATAATGTACACAAACGTATTTTTTAATGCCAGCCAAAATGTCTTGTCTTTTGTAAAAATATTAATATAGTTTGTTATTCCCTTAAATTCAATTGCAGAATGCCCATTCCAGTTTGTAAATGAAATTACAAAGGAATACACCATTGGAATCAGTGTGAAGGCCAGAAAGCCGATCACCCATGGCGCAATAAATAACCAGAAATATTTCGCATTCTTATATTCTTCATTTCTTTTTTTCTTCATGCCTGTCCCCGTGCCTCTTTTCTTCTTGTCCATGTTTGCACAAAGAGGACGCTTTTGGCGTCCCCTTATCATTTCTATAGTCAGTCAATCAGTCACCATAGGATGCAAAGATGGAAGATCCCTGTGTATCAAGATCAGAAATCATATCATCAACTGTCATACTTCCTGCAAGAACGCTCTCATAATCAGATTTTGCGAGATCATTAACTTCAGCAAATGCTCCCAAATTGAAAAGCGGAACTGTATCATTTAACATATTGATAAATACCTGCTTATTGTAAGCGGTTCCATCGCCGTAATCATTCATGTACTCATCACTTTCAATATAGGATTTCAGAGTTGGGATACCGATGGTAGCTGCTTCTTCTGCTGCTTTTTCAGATGTTGAAAGAAATTTCATAAAATCCCAACATACTTCTTTGTTCTCTGCGTTGGCGCTCATACTCCAACCGTTTGCACGAAGTGTTGTTTTCCATCTTGTGTTGTATTCCGTGTTCATTGGAAGCTCTACAACATCCCATGCGAAAGAATCACCGATTGTGTTCTCATATACTGCAATGTCCCATGTAGCGGATAATGCCATACCATAATTTCCAGTCTCAAATCCACCTGTTGAAATTGTACCGGATGTCTCATCGGGAGCAAGTCCGTTCAAGATGCTGTCTGAGAACATGGTAACTGCTGATTTGAAAGAAGCATTATCTACAACGTTCATAGTCTTGTCTTCATAGTTATAATACATGTCGCCGTATAATCCACGATAAAATTCCGGAACACGTACGCCCCAGCGAAGTCCGTAAATATCATCGCCAAGTGCATTGATCTTCTCTGCTGCATCCAGCATATCCTCCTCTGTCCAGTCGCTTGTAGGATAATCTACACCAGCCTGATCAAAAAGATCCTTATTATAAGCCATTGCAAATGTCTTGGATACGAACGGAACAGCTGTCAGGCGACCATTTTCGATGGTGTAGTTTGATTTTACAGCATCGTAATCCCAAAGATCCTGAAGATTGTCCTCTTCAATATATGGGGTAAGGTCCTCGAATAATTCACTATCCTCAAATGCAATCAGATGGTCGTTTGAAATACCAAATACATCAGGTGTCTCATCAGAAGAGAACCATGTCTGGATCTTTGTAAGGTAATCAGCACCACTGCAATACTCATACTCAATTTTTACATTCGGATGTTCTTCCATATAAGCCTCTGCCAGACGCATCTTCATCTGTGCTTCTGCATCATCACCCCAGAATCCAAATGTTAAGGCCACCTCGTCCTCTGCGTCTGCCTGTACGTTTACTCCAAATACCCCCGTACACATTACTGCTGAAAGTAACATTGCCATCATTTTTTTGCTTTTCATTTGTTTTCCTCCTTTTGATTTTTACGAAAGCAGATTACTGTAAATTTTCCTTTTTCAATCTTATTTATATTTTCTTTTTACTTTCTTTCTACTTTCGTTTTAATTCTGTTTTATTTTCTTGTAACTAGATTATAGCATCTTTTTGTTGTTTTTGTAAATAGTAAAAAGCAAATAAAAGATATCGTCTTTTTTTGTATAAAGTCACTATATTTCTATATTGTACAAATTTTATCGTATCTTTTTTCATATAAAAGCATTAAATTTTGTGCATTTTCCTATATTCAAATGCTTTAATATATGGTATTATGCATTTATAAAGATAAAATTCCAAAACATAAAAAAACAAGAAATTAAAAGAAATATCTTTAGAATATTCATAAGTTCTTTATTTTTTACTTTCTTTATATTTTCTTTTATTCCTTATTTAATTTTGATTTAAGTTGCATTATTATATTTGTTTTGGTATACTAGGAGGGAAATGATTATGTTAGAAAAAATGAATACCTTTACCAATTTACTGACTCGCCGTATTTCAGGTGAACGCCGGGCTATTAATGCTGAAAATCCAACTGGGGAAAAGGGAAAAGGCGGCATTTCTGCAAGCGAATTAGGACCTTGTCGGAAGGGAAATCCGTGTATTTTAGATATTACTCCAGGTGCCACAGTCACACTTGCTGACTTTTCAGGCTGTGGTCTTATTGACCATATCTGGTTTACATTACTTGATCCTATATGCTTTCAGCCTCATACGCTCTCTGGTACAATTTTACGTATATATTGGGATCAGGAATGCACTCCTTCAGTGGAAGCACCTATTGGAGACTTCTTTTGCTGTGGCTTTGATCAGAACTGCATAGTTAATTCTGCTCCAATTGCCGTTAATCCGAACCGTTCATTTAACTGCTATTTTCCTATGCCATTTCGCAAACATTTCCGGATTACTATTCAGAACTGTACCAATGAAACCATTCCTCGGCTTTTTTACCAGATTGATTTTCGCCTTCTCTCGACTTTGCCAGAGGATACTGTCTATTTTCATGCAAAATGGAATCAGCGTCTGAAGAATACTGCAAACCTAGGAGAAGATTATACTATTCTCTCTCTTCCAAAAGCAGATGGGCATTACGTAGGAACTTACCTTGCAGTGACTTCCTACGAACCATACTGCTGGTGTGAGGGCGAATTAAAGTTCTATATAGATGGAGATCTGGAATATCCTACCATATGCGGAACCGGAACTGAAGACTATTTTGGCGGTGCATGGGCTTTTGGCATTCCACATAATGGGCATGCCGTTGAGACTACATTTTCATCCTTATATACCGGTTTTCCATATTTTTCTCATCCTAATGTTAATCAAACAATCAGCAACAGGGGCTTGTATCGTTTCCATCTTCCTGATCCAATCATGTTCAATCATATGATCAGAGTAACGATCCAGCAAATTGGAAAGCATGACGGACATTTATTTGAAAGAATAGATGATATCACTTCTGTTGCATACTGGTATCAGACTCATGAATAGAAATATGGAGGAATTATGAAAAATAGCTTGAAAAATATTGAAAATAGAAAGAACGAAATATTAATTTATATCAATCAGCATGATTTTGCGGATGTAGATACTTTAACTACACGTTTTGGCGTTAGCCGCGTTACAATCCGCAAAGATCTTGATCAGATGGCGAAAGAGGGACTGATCACCCGTACCTACGGTGGAGCTTCCAAAATCAATTCTCCCTCTCTGATAACCATCCAGAATACGAATAACATAGCTAGCTCCTTAGAATTAACAGAGCGCAAGATTGCAAAGGCTGCCGCTGATATGATTGAGGAGAACGATATTGTATTGATTAACAGTAGTCTAACAGCATCTTATGTAATCGAATATCTTGGCAACAAACATGTTACTATTGTTACGAATAATATATCTATTCTTACTCGAAAACGTCATCCCAATACTACCCTGATTCTAACTGGCGGCCAGGTTACAGAAGGACGCCTCAGTCTCACTGGAATGTATGCAAGCAATACCATGTCCGATATCATTGGTACAAAGTGTATTATCGGTGTAAGAGGCATCAGTGCAGCTTCTGGCGTAACCTGCCAGGTGCCTGAGGAAGCCGCTATCAATCAGCTTTTGATTCAGCATACAAGTAAACAGGTAATTGTCATTGCTGACAGTCGAAAGATTGGTGTACGAGACAGCTTTTCAAGTAGTGATATCCGTTCCATTGATTATCTGATTACTGATTCCAATGCCAATCCAGCCCAACTTTCTAAAATAGAGGCGGCTGGTGTTAAAGTTCAGTTAGTAGATCCTTGTTGATCCTGGGAGAATCCCGAATCAAAGCTTATGGTTTTCCAATTCCAGTGGCTGCATAATTTAATCGAAAGATATTTTTTACTTATCAATAATGAAACAGAAAAGAAGAGATTTCGTATAAATATGGAAAGCGCCTTAATACCAGCCAAATAAACTGTATAAAATCTTAGGTGACAAATAGGATTAAAAAATATCAGTATATACAAGCAAAACAAAATGCAATAAGCACATATAAAGATTTTTATTATTTAATTTTTTAGAAGAAACAAAAGACTGGAAATGCTATATTATAAGCATTCCCAGTCTTTTTCATAACAGGGGATGAGAGAATCGAACTCCCACCAAAGGTTTTGGAGACCCCTATCATACCATTTGACCAATCCCCTATTTTATGAAGAAAAGTGACTATTACTAGTCACATCTCATTGAAAAGGTTTTGTACCTTCAAAACTACATACATGTTACATCCTAATGGAATCATTCTTTCAACCTTGCGATTGTTGGTCAAGCCCTCACCCTATTAGTAACAGTCAGCTCCGTGCATTACTGCACTTCCACCCCTGCCCTATCTACCTCGTCGTCTTCAAGGGGGTTTACTTCTTTCGAATGGGACATCTCATCTTGAG